>JAAYII010000102.1 GCA_012523535.1 Peptococcaceae bacterium | reverse complement strand
CAAACATAACGGTGAGTTGAAATAACAATGGAAAAAGATTATAAAATATATGGAATAAGAGGTGCGACCTCTATTGAAGAAGATACAGCAACACTTATAACTGAAAGGGTATTGGAAATCCAAAGATAATTTTCATTTGACTTTGGAATTTTTAGGTGAAATCCAACCTCAAAGCATAGCGGAGATCTCATCGGTACTTGTCGAGGCGGCAAAAAATAAACAACCGTTTATCCTTGGGTTGGAAGGTTTAGGCGGGTTCCCTAGTTTAAAAAAGCCACATACTCTATGGACGGCAGTAAACGGCAATCTCCCAGAACTCTTTCAACTAAGGGACGATATTCATCAAGGACTGTTAAACAAAGGTTTTCAATTGGAAAACAGGCCCTTCAAGCCTCACTTGACATTGGCTTCCCGTCCGGTGCTTAAAAACATTGACTTATCAGCGATGCAAAAAAGAAAATTAGGAAGCTTTAGAGTAGGCGAAGTTATTTTATATGACAGCAGTGTTATTATGGGGAAAAGAACTTATACTAGAATAAAAACCGTATCTTTTGACTGACCGTTCCAAATAAGTGAACTGTCAATAATTAATTGGCTTATTTCTTAAGACTAACTGCTATCAACTCCACGAGAAGCCCGTTGAAATATTCAACGGGTCTTCTTAAAGTCATTACAAGCTATTCAAAATCCTGTTGCGTATTCTGTACTTCTTTTTGTGCTTCATACTGTTTGAATTTAATAAACTCAATTATACTTTTTTTTGCTTCCGGAGAAAGGTTGGCCGTATTTTTTAAAACCGTTAATCCATAAAGGTCTATGTTATCCGCAAGAATATTGCCGTCTTTATTAATTATACTTACATCCTTTTTGGCAAAAAAATAGCTGGGATGAACATCAAAAATTTCACATAATTTAGAGAGAATTTTAAGATTGGGCGGTGTTGTTCCTGTTTCAACCTGTTGATAGTGCTGAACAGTAATTTGCAGTTTTTTTGCAAGTTCTAATTGCGTAAGTTTATTTTTTTTACGCAAGTCTTTCATTCTGGCTTTGATTTGCTTGTAAACTTCTTTCTCAATTGTATTGGCATCCAAAAAATATCATCCCTTTTCCGGCAAAATAATTAATCATTCTTGCTGCTAACAGGCATTAATATTATATCTTTTTAAAAACTAAAATTCCATATATTAGTTTGGATTTTCCCAAAAGCATCAAAAACTAAATAATGGAAAAATTCAGAAAATAGAAACATATAATTTGTATTTAAAAATAATATACAAAGTATTAGTAGGTATATTGATTTTTTAAAAGTAAAGTTGTATAATGTAAATGCAAATTATTTGTTTGGGTTATAGAAAGGTGTCTTAAGGACCACTTTAGCAAATTTTAGTGAAATTTTTTTGCTATGTATTTAAAAAAACCACAAACGTGGTTTTTATTATGTCCAAGTTTTGATATGTCCAATTTAGTAAAAAAATCTAAATAATTGCTTATAAACAATTTCTTTTGTTTTGTTTATAAAAATAATTGTGAAGGGGGGACATCAATGAATACAGCTCTAAATTTTGAAAATCAAATAAAGGAGTTTAAAAGACAAATAATCAATCATATCAAAAATATTCCCCAGGATTTGACTACTTCTAAATTAAGCAAAAGTAATTATCCAATAAATTTGATTGATCCTGCGGACAACTGGAAAATATTTTATTACAATAATAAACTCCAAGTTAAGGCTTTGGAAAGCATTATTGAGCAAAAAGATACAATTGAAGAGATAGAATCTTTATTAGACACCATTATTAATAAAGGATACTATCAAACTTCGGAATCCAATAAGCTGTATTTTAACAATCAAATAAGAGAACACCTTAAAAAAGCATTATAAGAATTTGTTTTGTTTTCTAAGTCTTGAAAAAAATTAAGACCAAAAAAATTTGGTCTTAATTTTTTATTGGAATTTTCCTTGAAAGATTATAAAAAATTTGCTAAATGTGGCAGGGGATGTAGGAGTCGAACCCACACCGACGGTTTTGGAGACCGCTGTTCTACCATTAAACTAATCCCCTGAGTCAATAATATAATTAACGGACCGTGAGCTATTATAACCAAATTGTTTTATGCTGTCAATGTAAAGATGATTTTTTTTAGCCCCAAATGTTAAAAAAAATATACGTTCCTGAGAAGAAAAATAAATATTCTGACAATAAATAATATAATACATCAAATAACGATAATTGTTATAGGATCATGAAGGAATTTTGATAAAAAAAAAGAATAAATCATTCTTAAGGATATTTTAAATAAGTTTAAGGAAATAACTATATATTAAAAAAAATCTTATAAGAGAGAAGTAGGACATTGAAAGCTGATTTACATATACATTCACATTATTCTGATGGCACTTTTAGTATTGAGGAAATCATGTTGGCCGCTCGGCAGAAGGGTTTAAATATTATAAGTATTACCGATCATGAAAACACCGGAGGTGTAGAAAGTGCAAGGCAAATTGGTACTTTCTATGGGATAGAAATTATACCGGGGGTGGAGCTTTGTACTTTCTTTGATAAAGAGGAAATCCATTTACTTGCATATTATAAAAGTATTGACAATGATTGCTTACAGGACAAATTAAAAGTACTTCGCAAGGAAAGAGAAAAGACAACTTGGGCAATGTATCAAAAATTAAAACAAAACGGCATTAAACTCAAATGGGAAAAGATTGAACAAGAATCCGGAGCCAAAGGAGTTATTTACAAGGGACATATTTTAAGAGCTATCTGGAATAGTGTATCTAGACCTGATGAACTGGATTGGAAACAGATAATTTCCTGGTTTAGGCCTGGAGGAATAGCTTATGTTCCTTTTGAGGTAAATTCGTTTACCGATACCGTTGATTTTGTTTTGGACACTGGCGGTTTGCCGGTTTTAGCCCATCCGGGTCTAATAAGGAACCAAAAATTAATTCCTGACTTGTTGACATATAAACCCATCGGTTTGGAAGTCTATTATGGTTATTGGGAAAATCAGCAAGAGTTGATTTCTTTTTATGAAAAACTATCTAGAGGAAAAGCAATACTTTTAACAGGTGTCAGCGATTTTCACGGATCATTCAGCCCCGTTGACCTTGGCGGGGTTTTTGTACCCGACACATGCGTTGCCAAAATCAAAGAATATTTGCTAATTGATTAGAGTTAAACGTGAGCATTTACAAGTCTTTCTTTTTTCATGAGGATGTGGAAGGGAGAACAGAAATATGGGTTTGGTGACCAGAGTATTAATTAAAATATTGTCTTTATTGTATTTAGCTATGGCTGTCCTAGGATTACTCGGCTACTTGAAGATTGGGGTATTTCCAACTAATATTTTCAGTATTTTCGTATCTTTAATGGGAAGTTATTCACTTTTTATTCCCGGGATTTGCTTACTTTTTTTCATAATCTGCTGGCATATATCCCGCAAGCCAAAATATGAATTCGACGACAACGATGATGAGTTTGAAGATGAAGCGGATGATATAGAGAATTCGCAACGAGGTCATGGCCCAAGTTCCCAGAGGAGAATCAACAGCAATTCCTTGGCAGTAGGCGAAACCTCAATCAATGGCTTCAACGATTATTTCTCCGGACATCCTCTTATTATAGAACGTCCAATAAAGCCTGATAGGCTGAAAAAATTGGGAACAGATTACGACACCTATTTTGGACAAGGAGAAAGAAATATTTATTTGCCGGTAATAACGGTCAGCATTAATGGCTTTAACAATTACTTTAAAGGCATGAATACAATTGACGTTAAGCGTTCTAATGAAACCAATGAGCAATCCAGGAAAGAGATAAAAAAAAACCTTGACCTTTATGAGGAACAAAGAGCAAGGCTTTTTCAAGTAGCTGCTGCCAACGATATCTCAAGTAATGTTACCAACCGACGGATTTCTTTCCTAAAGACTGATGACGCCAATTACTTTTACGATTTTGCCGGAGATCAAAAAAAAGAGGACGAACTACCAACAGTTGAGCAACAAAAAAACGATGAAGAAGATGAAGAAATAGAAGAAACAATAAAAGATGAAGAAATATTAAAATTAGAAGACAAGCAACTAAATAGAAATAATGATAATTGCTATAAGATAAAAAGTTCGGGATATACAGGGGAACCCGCTCCGAAAGGTTGGCAGCTTCCTACACTTGAACTGTTAAATCCGCCCAAATATTCGAGACCAAGCAGGGAAGAACACCAAACCGAATTGCTGGAAGATGTTCTAAATTCATTCGGTGTAACTGCCAAGGTAATAAACATTAGCGAAGGACCTGTACTTACTCGCTACGAGCTTTCTCCCGCTCCCGGAACAAAAATAAGTAAAATAGTTAGCCTTGCCGATGATATTGCTTTGGCTTTAGCTTCCAGGGATGTACGCATAGAAGCTCCGATTCCGGGTAAGGCGGCCGTGGGTATAGAAATTCCACGCGAAAAGCCTCAAACCGTTTATTTTAGAGAAGTTATAGACACTGATGCCTTTAAGAATTCAAAGGCGAAATTACGCATCGCATTAGGTAAGAACATTGCCAATGAACCTGTAATATGTGAATTGGAAAAAATGCCTCACCTTTTGGTTGCCGGGGCCACCGGTTCCGGTAAGAGTATTTTCATTAATTGTTTAATAAACTCTTTGCTTTATACCTTAACGCCTGATGAGGTACGTCTATTAATGGTAGATCCGAAAATAGTGGAGTTAAGCCAATACAATGGAATCCCGCATCTTCTTGCCCCGGTAATAACCGACCCCAAAAAAGCTAACAAGTATCTTCAATTTATTATCAAGGAAATGGAAAACCGTTACGAATTATTTGCTGTTAACGGAGTTAGAGATATTGATCATTACAATAAGGACACCGAAGGAGAAAAACTGCCGCATATAATTGTTATTATTGACGAATTGGCTGATCTTATGATGGTGGCATCCAATGAAATAGAAGAATCGATTTGTCGTTTGGCTCAAATGTCCAGGGCGGCCGGTATCCATTTGGTAATTGCTACTCAAAGGCCGTCAGTTAATGTGATAACAGGCCTAATTAAAGCCAATATTCCCAGTAGAATATCGTTTGCCGTCTCTTCGCAAATTGATTCCAGAACGATTCTGGATACCACAGGAGCTGAAAAATTGCTGGGAAGAGGAGATATGCTTTATTCACCAATAGGTTTAAGCAAACCCTTGCGTGTACATGGCTGCTTTATAGACGAACAGGAAATAAGAAACGTTATTAATCACTGGAAAAACCAGGAGAATGCAAATTATATGTTTGATGATATCCAGATTGAAGAGCTGGATGAATCTGATAAAAAAGAAATGGAATATGACGACCGCTGTGTCGAAGCCGGGCAGCTGGTTATATCGACAGGAATAGCATCTGTTTCCTTTTTGCAAAGACGGTTGCGGGTTGGGTATTCCCGGGCTGAGCGTTTAATGGATATGTTGGAGGAAGCAGGCGTCGTTGGAGCCTATGAGGGAAATAAACCAAGAGAGATTCTAATGACCCTAGAGTCATTTCAAAACACTTTCTGCTCATTGTTCAAAAAAACATCCAAAACATCCTTTCTTTTTAAGAAAAGAAGTTTTTTTATTCCATTATATGCAACTACTTGTCTGAAAAACGAATTTTGTCAATAGAAATGGACATAATGAATAGGAGAAAAATTTTGTTTTGGGGTTGAAATATGAAGACAACAGGAATGATCTTTAATAAAGACAATTCAGAAATTTTATGGAAAAATAAAAGCTTATCCGAATATGCAAAGGAACTTGCTCAATTTCATAATTGGCTTGGTTATAAAAATAAGGGTAAAAGCCTTTTGCCGATAATTCAAAAACAAAGCGTTTTTATTAAAGGAGCATATACCAAGATTAATGATTATTATTACAAAACCGAAGACAAAATTCCTTCAGCCGAATGGTTTCTCGACAACTACTATTTGATAAACGAGTTAATCAACGAGCTTATGAAAGATTTATCAAAACAATTCGAATCTAAACTCATTTATTTAGCCCATGGGGAACTGGCCGGCTATCCCAGAATTTATATTCTTACTGCGGAATATTCAAAGCTCATAGAAAACCAGCTTGAATTTGAACAACTCAAAGAGTTTATTCACTACTACCAGCTGGAAGCTCCGTTATCGTCTGCCGAGATTTGGGCTATACCCATTATGCTTAAAATTATGCTTTTAGAAAAAATTTTTTACCAGGTGGAAAGAATTATATACATTCAAAAAGAACGAGAGCAAGCAGAGAATTGGCTTAGTTCAGTTTTTGGTGAAGGTAAAAAAAATATCACCCAGGAGCTTACAACTAACCAATCCTTATCTGCCGTATTTATTGAGAGGGTGGCAAAACGCCTTAAAGAACATGGCAGTGACGCTAAAATTCTTCTTAATTGGCTGGACAATGTTGCAGCCAAGCAGAATATGACAGTAGAAAAGGTAGTTGCATCCGAACAATTTTATCTAAACTCCTATGGAATAGAAATGGGCAATAATATTGCTGCCCTTAAAATGATCAATTCTGAGAATTGGTCGGAATTCTTTGAAAATGTCAGTTTGGTTCAACAGATTCTAGAGCGTGATCCGGCTCAAATATTTGATAAAATGGATTTTGAATCCAGAGATAAATACCGGCATGAAATTGAATTGTTGGCCGGCAAGTATAATGTCTCTGAATTAACAATAGCCAAGACTTTGGATAATTTAGCCAACAATGCAAAAGGTTCGCCCGCCAACCATGTGGGATATTATTTATTGGGTGCCGGCAGAATGCAGTTGGAAAAAGAATTGACGGCAACCTGGGGCCAGGTGCGCAGGTCTTTCCACAGTTTAAGGTGCCTCCATAGAAACCATCCCACAGCATCTTATTTGGGAACGGTTCTGTTAACGACTTTATTGCCTTTTGGTCTTTTTATGGCTTTAATTGCCAACAGTTTAAGATCAACTCCCCTAGGGGCAACAATTCTTTTAATACTAACTTCACTTCTTGTCTTCAATGGAATAGGCGTTTATCTTACTAATCGTTTCTTCTGCAAAATCCTTCCTGCAAGTTTTCTTCCCAAGTTTGATTTCAGTAACGGGATTCCCGAAAACTTCAAAACAATTGTGGTAATACCTGCAATTTTCAGTTCTGCGGAGAAGGTAAAAGAACAATTAAAGCAATTGGAAAACCACTATTTAAATAACCGGGACAAAAATCTATATTTTGCAATTCTCGGTGATTTCAATGACGCGCCCCAACAATACATGGACGGAGACGAAAAAATAATAAGTGCCGGAATTAATGGAATTAAGAAACTTAACGCTAAATATGAAAATAGATTCTTTTATTTTCATCGTTTGCGCACATGGAATGAAAAAGAGAAAATTTGGATGGGATGGGAAAGAAAAAGAGGTAAATTGATCGAGTTTAACAGATTACTTTTAAATGAAGGGGAAACCAGCTATTATATTCAGGCCGGAAAAATTGAATCTTTAAAGGATATTGCTTATGTTATTACTTTGGACGCAGATACAAT
>JAAYII010000101.1 GCA_012523535.1 Peptococcaceae bacterium | reverse complement strand
CTTAGAGGAAAATAAGAGTATCCTAGACAATGTTATGGCAGAGAGCGTTTATGAGGAGAGTTTTGTTAGAATATTATTGGCCCGCCTTCTTTTCAAAGGAGATAGCGTATATAAAAAGGTTAGGGTTTTAAGCGGAGGGGAACGGGTTTAGGCTTCCTTTGCCCAAATAATATGTAGCGACTTTAACCTGTTGATACTTGACGAACCTACAAATTATCTGGATCTAAACTCTCTGGAAGTCGTGGAAGAAGTTCTGCGAGAGTATGAACATACCCTGCTCTTTGTTTCTCATGATCGGCGCTTTATAAATTCAGTAGCTAATCAGATCATGACCATCGAAGACCACAAGCTTAATATTTTCAAGGGCAGATATGAAGAATATATGGCCAGTAGGACTGAAGTTGGAGACAGGGAGAAAGAGCAGATCGAGGAAGAAATCTTACTATTGGAAACTCGTTTGACGGAGGTAATAAGTAAAATTTCCATGCCCTCCAAAAAGGATGATCCAGAACTTTTAGAGGCAGAATACCGTGAAATTTTAGGGCAAATTAACCGTTTGAAAAACAAGAGATTTCCCCAAGGAGAAAGATTGCATAATTGACAGGATTATTGTTTGCCTGTGTGATAAGATATTATAGTTGGCAGGTGGAGGTGATCACGTGCACAATTTCTAACATCCATTCAATGTATTAATCCCGTTGAATCCCTTATAATATCAGGGTTTCCCGTCTTTTCCCGGGTATTCTTTGGGTATCCCGTTTTTGTCAATTATCTTGTCTGAGTACATCCAATAATGTGGAAATTGGTTGTGTTGTCTCTTTTTACAGTCACCGGTACCAGTATTCAGCTCCTATATCCGTCAGTCTATTCCTCTTGGCATTGCGTAACATTGGCTTTGTTACTATTTTTCCTCTTAATGTCTGAGTTTGACAGTAGCTTTGATACCTTAACAGGCCTCTACAACCGCGCGGCTTTTGATAAAGCTACAAAGCAGATGGAGGAGTCAAGGGCCTTTTCCATTATTGCCCTTGATATAAATGATTTCAAAAACGTTAATGATACCTACGGGCATGATTACGGGGATATTGTTATTAAAAAAGTAGCGGCAATTATACAAAAATCTTTTCCTGATCATTATACCTGTTATCGTTTTGGCGGGGATGAATTTATTATTATTAGCGATGAAACGGATCAGGATAAGCTTGAGAGTTATCTTAGGGCTATGACCGATAATCTTACGGAAGAGAGAAAAGAAGGTAGCCCCATACCGACAATTTCTTATGGGTATAGCATTTTTCGGGGAGAAGAAAAGCTGGATTTCTCCAAAATTTTCAAAGAAGCCGACGATCAGATGTATTACTTTAAAAAAATTCAAAAAGACGATGCTAATTAGTTTCATTCTTTTGAATTCTGAGGAGGCCGGCCCCCTTGAGACTGGCATAAATCCAATAATTCTTGGCTTAAATTTTTTAACTCCAATGTGGATTGCGAAATCATATCAATAAACTCATGTTCTGATGCAATGGTGGATACAATTTCTTCTGTAGCCGCTGTGTTTTCTTCGGTTATGGCTACAGCGGACTCGATCTGCTCACCAAGCATATGAAATTCGGCAGTGGTTTGTCGAAGTAAATCCATGCTGTTTTTCAACTCTTGGTTGGTCGTGTCAAAGGATACTTTCATAGAGTCAAAGGAGCCGGCAATCTCTTGCAATAGCATTTGCCCCTCTTCTACGGCCTGCTTTCCTTCATGGGATTTCTGTTGGGCGGCTTTTGATTTTTCAAACAGTTGATGGGTGACCTCCGTAATACTGGAAGCGATTTCACTGCTCTGTTCGGCGAGCTTGCGAACTTCGTCGGCCACAATGGCAAACCCTTTTCCCTGTTCGCCGGCCCGAGCCGCTTCAATGGCCGCATTTAAGGCTAACAAATATTCAAGGGGATCCTCCTAATTTCTAATTTAATATTGTGAATTATTTGCATTTACTAATTCTATAATATTTTCAGTTACAGTTTCAATAAAAAAACAATGCTAATAATGTTATATGGATTTTTTTTTGCCTAGGTACTGCCCGCAAAGAAAATGGTCCCCGAACCTCCTTGCCCACTGATCCTCGCTAAGGGAAAAATATACAGGATATCGGGGTTCCGCCGGAAAGGGCTTCATATATTTCGCTACTTGGTGTGATCATATCGGTATAAAATAGTCAAATTTATCCTTGTAGTGCAGGTAAAAAGTGCCCCGATTGATATTGGCTCTAGTAGCGATATCCTTTACGGTTAGAGCGTCAAAGCCCTTCTCTTCGATTAATGCTACCAAAGCTTCGCGAATAGCCGCTTTGGTCCGGGCAATCCTCCGGTCTTCGCTGGAATTCATTTGAGCAACCCCCTCAAAAAAAGTATAAGCAAGACCATTAAGAAAATGGTATTTAAAAGACAAATAGGACAACAGTTTTCTGGTTTCGAAGATAAGCTCGAGGAGCAAAATGTGAGAGGTCTGAGGTACTCCGAGAGTGCAGCCCGTT
>JAAYII010000010.1 GCA_012523535.1 Peptococcaceae bacterium | reverse complement strand
GCATAAGGAAAGCACAGTATTGGATATCGGCTGCGGGCCGGGAAAATTTGCCCTGGAATTTGCCCGGATAGCCAAACATGTGACCGGAATAGACATTTCGCCCAAAATGCTGGCCTATGCCAGGGAAAATGTCGCAGCCGAAGGTTTGACCAATACCGAGTTCAGGCAACTGGACTGGGAAACCGCGGACATAGCCGAATTAAAATGGCATAAAAAGTTCAGCCTGGTGACGGGAATTATGTCTCCCGCTTTTAGCAGCCGTGAAAACCTGGAAAAAATGATAGCGGCCAGTAATGAGTATGGTATGATATGCCATTTTGTTAAGAGGCAGGACTCCCTCGAAGAAGAGCTGAGGAAAGTTGTTCTCGGCCAAGACAGGTTTGATGAATTCGGGCATCGGGAGCTTTACTGCAGCCTGAATATCCTTTGGTTGTACAAATTGTATCCCGAGGTTGTTTATTTTGATCTCGAAAAGGAAGTTGTGCTTTCTGTGGAACAATCCAGTCAAAATTTTATTAACAAGTTTGCCTGTTCCACTACCTTGACTGAAGAGCAGCGGGCCAAAATTGTTAAGATTTTGGAGGAAAAGGCGGAAAACGGTTTACTTAAGGAAAGGACCGTTTCCAAGGTGGCCTGCATATGTTGGAGGAATAAATAGCTTTCGTTATCATTATAAGTTCTGTTGCCATTGCTTGTCCCAGAATGGAAAGCGATTTCAATTCTGGGACAAGCATTTTATCAATTAAGAATTATATCAATTAATGTAATTATCAATGACAGATTTTTAGGCGATGATTATTGTAAACCATATTCAGTATTTTGGTTTACAATGGCAGTTAAATTGATTATAATAGCTTTTAAATACTTGTGAATTATAGAATTATGGAGGAGCAAAATGAGTGACAGCACTTCACTGAACCTGCGTTTGACTGTTTATGCAGCATTGTTTACGGCATTGATTATTATTGGAGGTTACCTTTCCATCCCGTTGGGCGCTGTCCCGATCGTGCTGGCGGATTTTTTTGTTATGCTGGCGGGGCTGTTCTTGGGCAAGAAATGGGGCTTTGCCAGTGCGGTACTCTATGTTTTTTTGGGAGCGCTGGGTCTTCCGGTTTATGCGGGCGGAAAGGCGGGTCTGGCCGTCCTATTCGGGCCGACAGGAGGATTTTTGTTCGGGTATATAGCCCTTGCTTTTATGGTTGGACTCATCGCTTCCCAGAAAAGGCCGTCTGTATTAAGAAACCTGACGGCATTGATTACAGGGAATATTTTTCTCTATGCTTTCGGTATACCATGGCTGAAAACAGTGCTGAATCTGTCCTGGGAAGCGGCTTTGGCAGCCGGGTTGACGCCCTTTATCCCGGGGGCAGTAATCAAAATCATTGTGGCGGCGGCTATCGCTCAAGCATTTCTGCCCCGGTTTAAAAAATCCCTTGCCGGTTATGTGGAGCAAGCGGAGGAAAAGGCAGAGCAAGATCAAGGGTAAAATGCAAAGAAAAATGCAGAGCGTAATGTAGAGCAAGCGGAGGAAGAGTAATAGTAAAATGTCCGAACATAATAAGCCTGTTATTTTAGAAACCCAAAATTTAACCCATATCTTTCCAGACGGTACTGTGGCCATCGAAAATATCAATTTGCAAATCAGAGCCGGAGAATTCGTGATAATCGCCGGAGCCAACGGTTCGGGTAAAACCGTTCTGTTGCGTCATTTAAACGGTTTAATTCGTCCTACCAAAGGGAAGGTGCTGCTGGAAGGGGAACCGATTAGCAAGAACCTTACTTCCGCTCGGAGGCAAATTGGCTTAATCTTCCAGGATTCTGACAGCCAGATAGTGGGCCAAACTGTGGCGGAGGATGTGGCTTTCGGTCCGGAAAATCTTAGACTTCCCCTTGAGGAAGTGGACAGGAGGGTTAAAACCTACTTGGAAGTTGTAGGCTTAAGCGAAAAGGCTCAACAAAGTCCTCATGTGCTGTCCGGCGGGGAAAAGCGAAAGCTTGCGATTGCAGGGGTACTGGCCATGCAGCCGAAGGTTATTATGTTTGACGAACCTTTTACCGGTCTGGATTACCCTGGGGTTGTTCAGGTATTGAGGCAATTGGTTTCCCTGCATCAAAACGGCCACACTATTATCTTGGTGACCCATGAGCTGGAAAAGGTTCTGGCCCATGCCGACAGGCTCATCATTATTTACCGGGGAAAAATCGTGGAGGACGGTAATCCAGAGGAAGTTATCGGCCGTTCTGAACAATACGGGGTCAGGATGCCTTTGGGCAAAAATGAGGGAGTAGATGCATTGACATGGCTCAAATAGTTTTATTCCATTATTTCCCTGGAAAATCCATATTGCACGGCATGGACGGCCGCTTGAAGCTGATCTGCATGATATTGTTCAGTGTGGCTATTTCCTTGGCTAAAAGCGTTCCCACCTTTATTATTCTAACGGCGGGATTGCTGTTGATAACCCTATTTGCAGCCAGGTTGCCACTTCTTACTTTGCTTAAAGACATGAAATATTTCTTGTTCCTGATCTTGATTATTTTACTGGTCAATTCCTTTGCCATTCCGGGCAGGCCGATTCCCGGTTTCCCGCTGCCCGGGGTTACAATCGAAGGGGTCAGGACAGGGCTTATCGCTTCCTGGCGGCTGGTATTGATTATTATGGTTTGTGCCGTTATGACCGGAACTACTTCTTTGATCACCCTAAAAAATGTTGTTGAATGGTTTTTGCGTCCCATACCCTTTGTTCCCGAAACCCGGATTGCGACCATGATTAATCTGACTTTTGTTTTTATCCCCATTATTTTCGATACAGTTTCCGAAATGCTTAGCGCGCAAAGGGCCCGTTGCATAGAAGGAAGGAGAAACCCTTTCAAACGGATAATGTTTATCGCTTTTCCGCTTTTGGTTCAAACCTTTCGCAGGACGGACGAGTTGATTTTGGCCATGGAAGCCAGGTGCTATTCGGATGACCGTACCCGGGCGGTTTTTGCCGCCACGGCCAGAGACTGGATGATACTGGCCTGTTCCATCTTGTTCTTAGCAGTTATTTTGTTTTGTTCTTATTTAAATATCTTAAATATTTGATAGGTAAAAAGTTTATCAGGAGGTCTGAGGATGGATTTCGTCAAAATACGAGGCCATCATTTACTATGCATGCGAGGTTTTCGGGGTTATGGCTACAGCCCGGATTTTACAATCGCGCCGTCAATTGGAGGCCATCTGCGGTGATTGCCAGTGGAAGAGAATATGTCTTTCCTATTTTGATTAATTAAAGCCGGTGGGGGGAGCCTATTATGTCCTTAAAAGAAAGTATTCTTAAGGTATTGGAAGAAAACAGGGACCAATTTGTATCTGGCCAGGAATTGGCGGAAAGGCTCAATGTATCGCGAGCGGCCGTCTGGAAGGCGGTAAAGAAACTGAGGCAGGAAGGACATGAAATTATCGCCTCTCCCAACAATGGTTATCGTCTGGAATATTTAAGCGATATTCTCTCCGAACCGGGCATCAGGCTTTATCTCTCTCCTGAAAATAAGGATCTACCAATCTTTATTTTTGATGAGGTGGAGTCTACAAACTCCCTGGCGAAAAAATTGGCAGCAGAAGGAGCTCAAAATGGCAGTATTATTGTGGCTGAGGGGCAAAGCAAAGGCAGGGGCAGAATGGGCCGAAGTTGTTATTCTCCTTCCGGCACTGGCCTTTATATGAGCATGATTTTGAGCGTTCATGAGGATATGAACAGCGCCTTGTTTACTACTATATATGCTGGCGTCGCTGTTTGCCGGGTCATCAATCGCTTTGTGGATAAAGAAGCAAAAATCAAGTGGGTCAACGATATCCTCATAGACGGTAAAAAAGTGTGCGGGATACTCACGGAATCCATCAGCGATTTTGAAAGCGGTATGGTGGAAACCGTTATCCTGGGGATCGGTCTGAACATTAAAACAGAAAATTTCCCGGATGAAATCCGGGAAATTGCTGATTCCATATCTGTTTATCATATACCCAGGAACCGTTTTGTGGCGGAAATTGCCAATGAAGTCCTGTGCTTGAAACACCAGTCAAGAAAAACTGTGATAGAAGAATACAAGCGTCGTTCCATAATGCTGGGCAAAGAAATCGAGTACTCGGACAAAGGGCGCCGGCGCTCCGGGAAAGTGTTGGATATTAACGACAACGGCCACTTAATTGTTAAGGAGGAGAGCGGCCGGGTAACTGCCCTGATGTATGGAGAAGTTGTTGTAAAAAAGGCCGGGCTTTATAAGTCGTAAATAGTCGAGAAGCAGCCTCCATACCTGATTGGCGTTTTTTGATCCTTATACTTTTATCCCGTATTCTTTCATTTTTTTGTACATAGTGGCCTTGCTTATTTTCAGAAGTTTGCAGGCTGAGGTAATATTGCCGGAAGTTCTGGCCAGGGCATTGCGGATAACGATGGCTTCCGATTCTTGATAGGAAAGGAGGTCGGAGATCCGGAGTGTGGCTTGGTTTGAAGTAGCCTGCTGCGTATGGCTTGATTTTTTGTTTGTTGCTCTAAATATTTCATTGGGCAGGCATTCGGGCTGGATAATACCGCCCTGGGCCATATTAACGGCATAAATCATGGCATTTTCCAACTGGCGGACATTACCGGGCCAATGGTATTCTTGGATTATTTGCCGCACGGCATCGCTTATTTCCGGAGTGGGAAGATTCATTTTTTGGGAATAGCTTTGCACAAAATGCTCCGCTAAAAGCAAAATATCTTCCGGTCGCTGCCTTAAAGGAGGAATTTCAATTCTAATAACAGATAAGCGGAAATAGAGGTCCTCCCGGAAACTTTTTTGCTCCACCAATTCCAGCAAGTTTTTGTTGGTGGCGGCTACCAGTCTGAAATCGACAGCCCGGGAATATTTCCCGCCAATTCTGGTTACTTGCTTGTCCTCTAAAACCCTTAATAATACGGCCTGTAGTTCAATAGGCATATCACCGATTTCATCTAAAAAGAGGGTTCCACCGTTAGCCAGTTCTATTTTGCCGGGGCTGCCATTTTTATTGGCTCCGGTAAATGCGCCCGGCTCATATCCGAATAATTCGCTTTCTATTAGATTTCTAGGCATGGCCGCACAATTGATGGCGATGAAAGGTCCGTTCGGGCGGCTTTTATTATGAATTGCCTGGACAAATAGTTCTTTGCCCGTACCGCTTTCCCCTATAAGCAGGATATTTTCCGGAGAATCGGCGAACCGTTCGGCCAAATATTTGGCCTTTTTAATTCCTTCACTTTCACCGACTATGTCTTGAAAAGTAAATTTTGCCCTGGCTCCAACCACCGAATTGACCAAGGCGTTAACCTTACTGGTGTGGTAAAGCCGGATTATTGCCACATCCATTGTTTTGCTGGTTGGATTAATAATGGGATGAATATTAAACATATAAGGTTCTTTCTTCCCTTTAACCTTTAATTCCATT
>JAAYII010000009.1 GCA_012523535.1 Peptococcaceae bacterium | reverse complement strand
GCACTGTTAAGATCGGCCAAAGTAATAGGCAAACCCAATTTGTAACAAAAATCATAAACTTCTTGGATAATCTCCGGCGGACGCTGTTCCAAAATCAACTGTACTAAGGTGCAGAAAGCCACTTTTTCCCCATGGGTAAAACTATGCATCTCTCCAATCAAGGAAAAACCTTCAGAAATGGCATGAGCTGCAGCCGTACCTCCGCTTTCAAAACCTAAACCGCTAAGCAGTGTATTGGCTTCCACCACTTTTTCCAATGCCGTTGTTACCACCTTATTTTCACAGGCAATTTTAGCCTGCAGCCCGTATTGTAATTAAATATCATAACATAGACGGGCCAGGGCTAAGGCTGAAGCAGTAATACGGCCTCCGGAAATATTCAAGGCACCGGATTTATAACAGGCATCAGCCTCAAACCAAGTTGCCAATGCATCTCCCATTCCTGCAACTAAAAGCCTGACAGGAGCTTGACAGATTATTTCCGTATCGACCAAAACCAGGTCCGGATTTTTCGGTAAAATCCATAAGCGATCAAATTCGCCATTCTCTTTATAGATAACCGATAATGCGCTGCAAGGTGCATCCGTAGCCGCAGAGGTAGGTACAATCACTGCCGGCAGTTTCAACTCTGCTGCAACAGCCTTAACAGCATCAATCGCTTTACCACCCCCACTGGCCATAATAACATTACAGGCGTTTTGTTTGGCAACCGCAGCCAAACGTTCAATTTCCGCATCACAGACCTCACCGCGGAAATTCTCTTCCACTTGGAAAATACCCTTGGCAGCCAAGCTTTGAGTACGTCCGTTGCGCGTTGCTGCTAAGCCTGATTTCCCACCAACCACCAGTACCCGGTCACCCAGTAATGAGATATGTTGACCAATTTGGTTTATTACCCCGCAACCTTGTACATACTTGGAAGGTGCAATAAAAATTTGAGAATATTTTGTCATATTAACACCTCGCATCCCATAGCTCAAATATTATTGTACATAAGGCTTAAAAAGGAATAAAGCAATAATCTGTGTACCGGCAACAAATTTTTGTGAAGGCTAGATTCTAACCAGCAATATAATTTTTCTGAAAGTACGGTTTCACTTTAGAAAGCAAATGTTTTGAGTGTCAAACAATTATGATAAAATTAAGATAGTATACTTTTATTGCCATATATATAAGCAATAGTAAATAATATTGTTATTAAAATGTATGTTTTACCTCAAATGCGTAAATACCGGCAGTGTTTTTGGTAAGGAGGGGGCATATTGGACATCAGACAACTGAAATATTTTGTGGAAGTTTGTAACTGTGGCAGTTTTGCCCAGGCCGCGGAGGCCTGCCACATCTCGCCGCAGGGTATTAGTACAGCCATTATACGTCTGGAACAGGAATTGTCTTGCAAACTATTTAAACGAACCCCGCGAGGTGTTGTGCCTACAGCAAATGCGGAATACCTCTTGCCTCATGCACGCGAAATTGTGTCCAGAGTGGAAAAATGCGAAGCCTTTTTTGCACGCCATGCAAAATCTGGCCGCTTGCTACCGGTCTTTTTTGCTGCCGGAACCATTCAAGAATTTGCCGGGAAGGCTATTGCCGCCTTTGAGAAGCAATATCCCGATATTCACCTTTCAATCTATGAAGAGACTGATCTCGCCTGTGACGCCGCCGTAGAACGACAGGATGTAGAGTTGGCCCTCACTATTGGTCCGGTTGATGAGCGCAAATTCGATTCCGTTTTGCTGTTTTCCACCATGCATGCCATTATCGTCCATGAGAGCCATCCTTTAGCTCAGCGCAAACATGTAACCGTTGAAGATTTACGCGATGTGCCGGTGGCAATAATAAACAAAGAAACCAAAACTAACCCTAATTTCAGAGCCGCCTGTAAGGCCGCAGGTTTTGAACCTCGGATTGCCGCCGTTGTCGGTGATATCCTGCTGGTATACCATTTCGCTGAGAACAATACCGGTGTAGGGATTTCCACCGTAGCTTTGGCTAAACGCTTAGCTCGTCCAAATGTCCGCGCTATTCCTTTTGTAGAACCGGAAATGCAATGGAACATTTATCTTATTAAAAACAAAAATGCAACTTTAAGCAGTGAAGCGCGTGCCTTTGAGCGTATGCTGATCTCTTTTACAACCAACGCCAGAAAATAGTTGCTGCCTGAACCCCTGTACAGAAAGCTCTATTAATAATACATCGGCACATGCAGTGTTGCCGATTTTTTGATGCATAAAGAAGGAACCTATAGCACCAGATCTTAATAATGTCAACTATAGGTTCCTTGCCGGCATATTAATCAAATGATAATTCTGTTCTGCCTATCAAATCATTCTGCAAAGCTTCACTCAATTCAGTGAAGTACGCGCTATGCCCGGCTACCCTAACTAAAAGCCCTTTGTATTTTTCCGGATTAGCCTTGGCAGCCAATAGTGTTTGCTTGCTGACCACATTAAACTGGCTTTGCATGCCGCCCTTTTCGAAGAAGGTATCCATAAGAGAAATCAAATTGTCGCGCCCGCTTTCCCCGCTAAGGCAAGTGGGCGTAAATTTCCAATTAAGAATAGTACCGTTGCCAACCCTGGATAAATCAAGCTTGGCTACAGAATTGGCAATAGCCGTTGGTCCCGAAACATCATGGGATCCCGCAGCCGTATGAACGGGACCCAAACAGTCGGAAACCGGTTCTCCCGCTTTGCGACCGTCAGGAGTGGCCCAGCCACAAAAACCCGCCGGCAGGTTTACCGATACGGAAAATACTCCCGGGGCAAAAAATCCGCCATGGGCGTTAGGTCTTTTTTCTATATGTTTGCAAAAAGTATTCAGGGCTAAGTTAGCCAATTCGTCGGCGAAATCATCATCATTGCCGTAATGATGCACCTTGGGG
>JAAYII010000100.1 GCA_012523535.1 Peptococcaceae bacterium | reverse complement strand
TTTGCGGCCCATGTTGAAAAAAACGGCCTGGAGAGATCGAAGTTGATTAGCGGCTGTTGCCCCTCGGATCGGGATATTGAGGGCAACATACGTCCCCTGTGGCTGAAAGTAACGGAAATAGTGAGCCGGGGACAAGAAAAGGGGCAAATAACGACCATTTACCCGGCTGAAACCATAACCGATCTGCTGCTCATTGCCCTGCGGGGAGTGGCGGTGGACTGGTCCCGCCGCGACGGGAGCTACTCTTTAAAGGAGCGGATGGAACAATTTACAAACCTCTTTTTGTCCGGGCTTGGTAAATAAAAACGGCTCAACAAAGGTCTGTTCTGCCACATTCTCAATATTATTTGTTGTTACCGGGTTTTTGAAAACAGTTATCCCTTAACTCATTGTGATTTTTGCAATAATAGAAAAAAAAAATTTGTGTTTATTTAACAGTTAATTACATTCAGCGAAATATTATAATGTAGACAGAAATCGAACTTTGTCTGTATATGGAATTTATTGGGGCCTCCTTATTTTACTAAGGAAAAATTTTTAATTATTGATGTTGTAAAAATATTACAATTTTGGAAAATAATTAAAATTTGGAAAGCGGTAGCAAAAATATTACTTATAAAAATATTAAAGGAGAGTGAAAACAAAATGAGGAGGAGAAAATTCCTCGGAATTGGCCTGGCAATGCTCTTAGCGTTAGGGCTGATTCTAACCGGCTGTGGTGGAAATAGCACCGAGCAATCATCCGGGTCCGCCCCAGCCGAAGAAAAAGAAAAACCGATCGAAATAACCTTTGCACACTTTGATCCGGCAGACAGCGCATTGGACATACACATAGCGCAAAAATTTGCCAATGAGCTTTCTGCAGCGACTAATGGAAAGGTCAAATTAGTAATCTACCCGAGTGGTACACTGGTTCCTATCGACAAAATTCTTGACGGTGTATTATCGGGTGCTTGCGATATCGGTTTTTTCCCAACCGCCTGGGCTGTAGGAAGGCTGCCTTATACGTTCATGTTTGAACAGCCCGGTATAGGTTTTAATAGTGGGAAGGCGGCCAGCCTTGCTTTTGATGAAGCAATGCGGACATTTGCTGCAGATGAGTACAAGGATGTTCATCCCTTATGCTTTTTCTGTTCCGGGCCCGGCATAATTATTACCAAGGAAAAAATTAATTCTTTGAATGATATCAGGGGCATGCAAATCCGATCCAATGCTACCAACGCCGAGGCGATAAAAGCCTGGGGTGGAACTCCGGTAACTATGAATACATCTGAAGTTTATGAAGCTTTACGGCAAGGAATTATTGACGGCTTTTTGGGGGTTGCCGACCCTGTGGCTTCTCTCAAATTCTATGAAGTAACCAATTATGTAACTAAAAACGATATGTTTAATTCCGGTTATGTCATTTGTATGAACAAAGATAAGTACAATTCACTGCCTGCGGACATCCAAAAAGCCATTGATGATGTCAGTCAAAAATTGTGGAAGGAATCCTTTATTAACTATTATGACACAAGGCATGCTGAAGCAATGAAAGTCATTACATCTAAAGCGACAGAATATGAAATTCCGGCGGATGTTTACCAGCAAATGGTGGATAAGGCTTCCGTACTGGTGGACAAATATGCCGCTGAACTGGACAGTAAGGGCCTCAAAGGTACAGAGGAAGCCAAATTATTGCGTGAACTGGTTAATAAATATAACAACCAATAAGCAATACTTTAATACATTCATTTCTACCTAAATTCATTCATTTCTACCTAGGAGTGTCGTAGGAGCTAAGCTACTGATCGACTAGCATACTCCTACGATATCCTACGTTTTTCTACGAATAACAAGGTGGTGAATGCAATCTTGAAGAAGATTCAAGCCCTTCTGAAATCAATTGTTGAAAAATTCAACATAGTGGCAGCCGTGGCTTATTTTTTAATTGTGTTAATGGTTGTAGGCAATATTTTGCTTCGTTTTATTTTTCATAAACCGTTGTTAGGGACTTATGAAGTAGTCTGTTACTGTACATTAATCGCTGTCAGTATTGGTCTGCCCCATTGCACCATGAATGATGGTCATGTCAGAGTGACATTTTTCCTTGACCTGTTACCCGCCAAAATCAATAAAATTTTCTATTACTTTTCTGAATTGGTAATTACGGTTGGAACTGCAATCTTGGGTTGGAAAATTTTTGGCCAAGTCCTGGCTCAATATAAAGGCGGTGATTTATCGCCGGTATTGCATATTCCGTTTTACATCCTAACAGCGATAATTGTCCTTGGCTTTTTATTTATGTTTTTCGTTCTGGTTTTAAGGCTTATTCGGATGTTTATGGGTGAAAGCGATAAAGATCTTGCCGTTTCCGATATCAAAGCCGATATCTAGAATTCCTGGCTATTAAAGGGGTGGTTTTGTGGAACCTGCTATTATTGGGCTTTTAGGGTTAATTGTATTTTTAATTGTGATGTTTATGGGAGTGCCGGTTGCCTTTTCAATGTTATTAGTGGGGATTGCGGGCATAGCCATCTTGCGTTCGCCGCAAGCCGCTTTTCAGATGGCCGGTGACGATATCTTTACGACTTTTGCCTCTTATACGATGTGCGTAGCCCCCATGTTTACCCTGATGGGACTTTTGGCCAATTCGGCCGGTTTGGGAGACAGCCTCTTTCGGTTGGCGAATAAATTTCTTGGACATCACCGGGGAGGATTGGCCATGGCCACAGAAGCGGCCTGCGCCATGTTTGGGGCAATTTGCGGTTCCATGCCGGCTACGGTGACGACATTTGGTTCCATTGCTTATCCGGAAATGAAAAAGTACGATTACGACGACAGACTGGCAACCGGGAGTATTGTTTCCGGTGCTGTGCTGGCTGTTTTGATACCGCCCAGCATGACACTGATTATTTACGGTATCCAGACCGAAAACTCAATCGGCGCACTGTTTATGGCCGGTATTATCCCCGGATTGCTGCAGTGTTTTTTGTATATACTTACCATCGCCGTTATTTGTAAGAGAAATCCTTCTCTTGCGCCCGTCAGCGAACGAGTGCCTTGGGGAGAAAGATTTAAAGAGCTGTTCACGGGGGGCATTTATAAAATTCTTATTGTTTTTGTTATTTCCTTGGGTGGCTTATTTCTTGGGTTTTTTACGCCAACAGAAGCAGGAGCAGTCGGTGTTATTTGTGTCTTGGTAGTTGCACTCTTTGATAAAAAATTTAATTTCCAATTGTTTAAAAGTGCTATTTTTGAGACCGCTAAAATTGCTACCATGATTTTTTTCCTTTTAGCCGGGGCAACCGTTTACGGAAGATTCTTTTCTCTTTCACAAATTCCGGCTGCTATTGGCGAGTTTG
>JAAYII010000099.1 GCA_012523535.1 Peptococcaceae bacterium | reverse complement strand
GCAGAGATATTGCGGCAGGAGCGGTCTTGGTAACCGCCATCCAGGCAGTGATCATTGGCTATGTTGTTTTCAGCGCTTACCTGTTTTAGTGGAAAAACAGATCAAGCAAAAGTATTGTCATAATCACAAACCATAGTAATAATTAAATCATAATAGTTGTTATTTGGAGGAGTAATTGAGGTTGGACAAGTTAAACCTGAATGACAATTATAGGGAATTGATCGCTCAAGCCAGGGAAGCTTGCTTCAATGCCTATGCCCCTTATTCCGGCTATCCGGTTGGTGCAGCCGTCTTGTGGGACTCGGGGCGGATAACAACAGGATGCAATGTGGAAAACGCCTCTTATGGTCTCACCGTTTGCGCCGAAAGAAATGCAGTTTTTCAGGGGGCTGCAAGAGGTGAGAGAAAAATTTCAGCCCTGGCGGTTGCAGTTCTCAATGACAAGATACCTTCCCCTTGCGGTGCCTGCCGCCAAGTGATCAGGGAATTCTGTTCTGATTGCGATATTTTATTAATCAATAGCCGTGGGGAAATAGCCCGGACCAGTTTAAAAACGCTTTTACCGGATTCATTCGGACCGGAATTTATTGGCAAATAACTGAGATTCTTGATTATGAGGAGTGTTAGTTTGGACAGGAAAGACAATTCTGATTTCCGTTCAGGATTTGTGGCCCTCATAGGCAGGCCTAATGCAGGCAAGTCAACCTTGATCAATACTTTGCTGGGCAAGAAAGTGGTAATTATCTCCGACAAACCACAAACAACCAGGAATAGGATTCAATGTATTCTTACCGAAGAGCGGGGGCAAGTAATTTTTTTTGATACGCCTGGGATTCATAAGCCTAAGCATCGTTTGGGGGAGTATATGAACACGGCGGCTATTACCGCCCTTAAAGGTGTGGATGTGGCCGTTTATGTGGTGGACGCTTCTGTATCCCATGGCAGAGGGGAAGAATATGTGCTGGATATTATCAGGAAAAGCGAAATACCTTGTATTCTGGCCCTTAATAAAATTGACTTGATCAAGGAAAATGCCATCCAGGCCAAAATAGATGAATACTCCAAATTGGCGGATTTTAAAGAGATTGTTCCGATCTCGGCTCTAAAAGCCGAGAATACTGGGAAATTGTTGGACTTAATCTTTGCCGAACTGCCTCCCGGGCCTTTATATTATCCCGCCGATGAAATTACCGATCAGCCGGAAAAGTTCATTTTGGCCGAACTGATCAGGGAAAAGTTGTTGGCCCTAACCCGGGAAGAAATTCCTCATTCCTTGGCCGTAGTAGTGGAAACCATGGAAGAGAAAAAGTCATTGATTAAAGTGGGAGCGGTTATTCTGGTGGAGCGTGATTCCCAGAAGGGAATAGTGATCGGCAAAAACGGCAGTCTTTTAAAAGAAGTGGGTCGTCTGGCCAGAGAGGATATGGAGAATTTGCTTGGCAGCAAAGTTTTTTTGGAATTATGGGTTAAAGTAAAGAAGGATTGGCGCAATCAACAGGCCATGTTAAGGGAACTGGGCTATAACATAAAAGATTTAAAGGAATAAATGAAAGGACTGAATGATTTTGAATCTAGCCGGCAGAATTGACTATACCCTGTTAAAACCCGAGGCCACGGAAAAAGACATCGTCAAACTTTGCCATGAGGCCGTAAAGTATGGATTCGCTTCAGTTTGCGTTAATCCAATATACCTATGTACGGCGGCTCGATTGCTGCATGGTACGGGAATCGCCCCCACCACGGTGGTTGGCTTTCCTTTGGGTGCAGTGACGAGCGAAACCAAGATTCAGGAGATTATTACAGCAAAGGCATACGGAGCAAGGGAAGTTGATGCTGTAATCAATATTGGCAGGATAAAGTCGGGAGACTGGAAAGTTGTGGAACGGGATGCGGCCCTTATGGTCCAGACTGCTCAGGGCTGCGGTCTGAAAATCAAAATTATTATTGAAACGGCTCTGCTCAATCCAGAGGAAAAAAAGAGAGCGGCGGAGCTGGTCAAACAAGTCGGGGCCGATTATGTCAAGACCTCAACCGGGTTTTTCGGAGGAGTAACTGTTCAGGACGTTATAGATCTTAAACAGTGGGTAGGGCCGGCGGTGAAAATCAAAGCTTCCGGCGGGATCAAAACCAAACAATTTGCGCTGGAATTAATTGAGGCCGGCGCCGAGCGGCTGGGGACAAGTTCCGGTCCGGCTTTGATTTCATGAACTGTTTGTTGCCGGAAGGCTTTTTGGCATAGTCCGGCGACAAAGTTGCTTGACGAGTGGGGTTAGCTTAGATGGCAGTATATAAGGTAGATGCCATAGTAATTCGAACCAGGGAATACGGAGAATCGGATCGGTTGATTACGCTGTTTTCCAGGGAAAAAGGCAAATTGGAAGCAGTGGCCAAAGGGGTGCGAAAGCCTAAAAGTTCTCAACGGGCAGGCACCCAACTTTTTACCTATGCGGATTTTCTTTTGCACCGAGGGAAAAACCTGGATACTGTTAACCAGGTCCAGGCCAGGGAGAGTTTTGTTCATCTCTGGAATGATTTGGACCGGACAATTGCCGCCTCCTGTATGGCAGAGCTTCTCGATCTGTCAACGGCCAGAGAGCAGCCTGAACCGGAGCTGTTTGTCCTGACCTTGAGCTTTCTTTTCTGGCTTAAAGATTGGGATCCTTATCTTGCCCAGGCTGCCTATGCCTTAAGATTGATGCTTGTCCAGGGGTATTTGCCTGTCTTGGATCATTGTCAGGAATGCGGCAAAACTTTGCTAAGCGAACAATCCTTTCTCAGCGCGGAAGCCGGCGGCTTGTTATGTTCCGTTTGCAAGAACAACAAAATTGTAAAAAGTCTTACTCCCGGGAGCCTGGCTCTTATGAAGCAGTTGGTCGGAGCGAAAGCGGACATATTGGCCCGCTTGCGTTGGAATCAAAAAATGAAAGAAGAAATTCTGGATAGCATATGCTATTT
>JAAYII010000098.1 GCA_012523535.1 Peptococcaceae bacterium | reverse complement strand
AGGAAGAAATATAAGTTTTCCGGGTTTTTCCAGACAAAAATAAGGATAAAGGCGTGAAGAAAATGGGCAGCGAAAGGAAAAATAAAACCGGAAAAAGGCTGCAAAGAGAAAGGCTGACAGTGGAGAAAATGATTAATATCTACTGCCGCGGGGTGCACCGAACCGGCAAGGGAAGGTGCGACAAGTGCGAGCAGTTGCTCCAATACGCGAGCAAAAGGATTGAGAAATGCGTTCACGGGGAAAACAAACCGGTTTGCGCCAAATGCCCGATCCATTGTTACCGTCCGGAAATGCGGGAAGAGATTAAAAAGGTTATGCGCTATGCCGGGCCGAGGATGCTCTATAAGCATCCCGTTTTAGCCTTTTATCATTTGCTGGATTCAACGAAAAACTCTTTAATTACGGAACACGCTTTGCCGGCAAGAATCAGATTTCACGGTTGTAATCAAAGGGGAGTTCGGACAGCGAGACCCTTGAAAATCCTGGTATTCTACGCCAGCTTCGGGGCGGGCCATATCAGAGCCGCGGAAGCTTTGGCCCGGGCGGTTGCCGAGTACGAACCTGCGGTGGAAATTGACGATGAAGATTTTTTGGACTTATACAATAAAGCCTTGAACAGGTTTATAAAAAACACCTATATTCGCCTAATAAAACGTGCCCCTAAAATATGGGGAACTTTTTATAAGAGTACCCGGGATTTGTCTTACGATTCCAGATTCCAGCGCTTAATAAACAGAATCGGGCACAAGCAATTGATTGAATATATCCATAGCCTGAAGCCGGATCTTATTATCTGTACCTATCCCACGGTGGCCGGGCTGATGGCAGAGCAACGGATGTCAGGGCGGCTCAATGTCCCCTTGGTTACGGTGATCACCGACTATTCCGTGCACAGCCAATGGATTTATCCTGGAGTTGATTTATATATTGTGGGCAATGAGGAGGTCGGGCAAGGTTTAGTGAAAAAAGGCATTAAGCCCGAGACGATTAAAGTAACCGGAATACCGGTAAGCCCCGAATTCGAATCTAAAATGGATAAACAAGCCGTCCGAGAAAAATTGGGGCTGGAGCCAGACCGTCTGACCTTCCTGATTATGGGAGGGGCCTTGGGTATGCTGGCCAATGCCAGGTGGATGTGCAATTTGGTGGCTACTGAGAAGGCTCCGATCCAAGGGATTGTGGTCTGCGGCCAGGACCGGAAGTTTTATCATTCTTTGGATTCGGTGCTGGAGAAAGCGGTTAATCCTATCTTGCGTTTTGATTTTGTCCCCAATATTCATGAATTGATGGCGGCGGCGGACGTTATTATTACCAAAGCCGGGGGATTAACGATTTCCGAAGCCTTGACCAGGCATTTGCCCATGCTCATCTATAAACCTATCCCGGGCCAGGAGGAAAGTAACGCCCGTTACGTTAAGTCTATCGGTGCAGGTATTGTTGCCAATAGCCGGCAGGAATTCCGGGAGGCATTTAATAATTTGATCAATGACCGGGATTTGATCCGTCAAATGAGTGAGGCGGCCGCCCGGCATTTTCCCGGTAAAACGGCCCAGAGAGCCGGTGAAGCCATTATCGATCTTGCCCGGCGGTTGCGATCGGCAAAATCCTGAGCACCGGAAATATAAAGACAAGAAAACCGGGATTTTTTACCCGGTTTTACTATTTAAAAATATCTAGTATAATAATTTGAGTATAATTTTTTGGTCTCGGACATTTAATTCTGGGCAAATATGCCGATGGCATTGGGGCCTGCATAGCAGGCGACAGTAGAGCTGAACTGGGAGACAATGATTTCCTTGGGGTTGTGTTTTTGCACCAGGGCTTTGACCTCTTCCAAAAGCTTTTCGTTGTTAAATGTGCATAAGCCTACGGTTTTGTCTTTGAGGTTGAGGTT
>JAAYII010000097.1 GCA_012523535.1 Peptococcaceae bacterium | reverse complement strand
CCTTGTACGTTCGCGGACAATCCCCAGTCTTCCGCTGTTTCAAGCAGCTTTTTCTTAACTTGGTCAGGGGTTAAATTAGGATTAGCCTGAAGCATTAGTGCTACTACACCGGCGCAAATCGGGGTTGCCATGGAAGTCCCGGACATGGATAAATAATACTTGTTGACCCTGTTATTCTTGTATAGTTTGTCCAAGTGGGAATTGGGTGAACGAAGGGAGACTATATTTACTCCCGGACTTAAAATATCCGGTTTTGGAATGCCGTCAATGGTTGGACCACGGCTGGAGAAATCAGCTACTTCATCATCGGTACGTTCTTTGGTATTCTTATCATCCATGGCTCCGACAGTTATCACTTTTGGGCTAATTCCGGGGCTGGCAATAGTTTGGGGCTCGGGACCCTCATTGCCTGCGGCTACGCAGACTACAATACCGGATTCCCAGGCGGCATTTACTATTTTAACCATGGGATCTTCTTCGGCCGGAACGGTGGCCGTACTGCCCAAGGATAAGGATATTACTTTTATATTATACTTGCTTTTATTGTCAATACACCACTGGATACCGGCCATTACATTGGACAATAGACCAGAACCCAGCTTATCAAGTACTTTGACCCCTACCAGGTCGGCCTGAGGGGCAACACCGGTATACAAACCTTTGGAAGCTCTACCATTGCCTGCTGCATCTCCGGCACAATGTGTTCCGTGTCCATTGTCATCGTAAGGTTTGGTTTTGGAGTTAATAAAATCCTTAAATGCTTTTATCCGGCCTTTTAAATCTTCATGTTCGTATATTCCTGTATCTACCACTGCAATGGTAACACCACTGCCTTTCAAAGCGTAAGAATGAGCAATATTCGCTTTAATAGCCGGTGTCGCATTATTCAGCAAGGCTCGGACTTCTCTGTCTGCATAGATCTTTTTAATGGATTTGTCATTTTCCAGTAAGGCTTCAAGAGCGGTTGGAGTTAAAACTGCTGTACAGCAAGAGATAAGCGGAAAATGTTGTTTTATGACCGAGCTGGAGTATTTGGTAATAATGGATAAGGTTGTTGAAACTTTATTGACATAGATATCATCATCGTAAAATTCTATAATTACCCGGTATTTTTTTACCTTCTTCAAGGCCTTTTCGAAAGCCTTGTGCATAATGCATGGAATCCGATTAAAGGGACGATAAAAATTAATCAAGTTTTCACGAAGTTCTCGGTCAAGCTTGGACGGAAAACGTTGGGCTAATTTAATTAGAGAAAAGTTTTGCACTTTAAGCTCCTCCCATAAGTTTTTTGATGTATCTTATGAGACGAGCCCTTAAATTGTCCCTAAAACCAAAAAACTATTACCAGGTGTAATAATCCTGGTAATAGTTTTTACTTAAGCCATTAAATCCTGGGAAAGATTTAATCGATTTAATAGTCTATATCCGACGGCATGGGTGGAATTTTCTCCTTTTCAGGTTTATCGGCTATAGCTGTTTGAGTAGTCAAAATCATACCGGCGACAGACGCTGCATTTTGCAAAGCTGACCTGGTAACCTTTAAAGGATCAATAATACCTGCTTGGAACATATCGACATATTCACCTTTAGTAGCATCAAATCCATGATTCAAGGCGCTGTTTTTAACTTTTTGAGCTACAACTGATCCGTCGAAACCGGCATTTTGAGCGATTTGCCGCAGGGGTTCTTCTAGTGCTCTTAAAATTATCTCGGCGCCTGTTTTTTCATCTCCTGAAAGGGTTTTAATTAGCTCTTCTACATCTTTGAGGGTATCAATGTAGGCTGTTCCTCCACCGGCGACAATACCTTCTTCCACTGCTGCTCTGGTAGCATTTAAAGCATCTTCAACCCTGTTCTTCTTTTCCTTCATTTCTGTTTCAGTAGCTGCTCCGACTTTTATTACGGCTACGCCGCCTGAAAGTTTTGCAACTCTTTCCTCCAGTTTTTCTCTATCGTAATCGGAGGTGGTAGTTTCAATTTGCTTCTTGATTCCGGCAATTCTGTCTTTAATTGTCTGGGGATTACCTGCTCCGTTGATAATAATTGTTTCTTCTTTTTTTACTCTTACAGATTTGGCTTTACCAAACCATTCTTCTTTAAATTCTTTAATATTGAGGCCTAAATCTTCTGAGACGAATTGTCCTCCTGTTAAAATGGCGATATCTTGCAGTATTTCTTTTCTACGATCACCAAAGCCGGGTGCTTTTACTGCCACGCAAGTTATTACTCCGCGAAGTTTATTTAATACTAAAGTAGCCAAAGCTTCGCCTTCAACATCCTCGGCAATTATCAATAGTTTATTACCGTTTTTTGTTATAATTTCCAAAGCAGGCAATATGTCTTGAACACTGCTTAATTTTTTGTCTGTGATCAAGATATATGGATTTTCCAACTCGGCTTCCATTTTTTCATTATCGGTAACCATGTAATGGGAAATATATCCTTTATCAAATTGCATTCCTTCTACAACTTCGATAAAGGTATTTATAGTCTGAGACTCTTCAATTGTGATAACTCCTTCAGCGGTTACTTTGTCCATGGCTTCGGCTACTAACTTCCCTATTTCCTGGTCACCTGAAGAGATGGTGGCTACCAATGCCATATCTTCTTTGCCTTTAATTTTTTGGCAATTTTTTTGTAATGTTTCCACTACCTTTGCAACTGCTTTATCTATTCCTTTTTTGAGAAACATAGGATTGGCCCCGGCTGCAATATTTTTGTTTCCTTCTCTGATAATGGCCTGAGCCAGAACAGTTGCCGTAGTTGTACCGTCTCCGGCTACATCGTTAGTTTTGCTGGCCACTTCCCTAACCAGTTGCGCTCCCATATTTTCATGAGGATCTTTGAGTTCGATTTCTTTGGCAATTGTTACTCCGTCATTAGTTATAACCGGGGAGCCGTATTTTTTCTCTAAAACTACATTTCTGCCCCGTGGTCCTAGGGTCACTTTTACAGCGTCAGCTAGTTTATTTATTCCGGTTTCGATTGATTTTCTAGCTTTTTCATCATAAGTAATTATTTTGGCAGTCATCAATTCTACCTCCTTACCCTTAATCCCTTATTCCAATTCTGAAATTTTGATAAAGGGATACGTTTTGGAAGTTTTTATAAATTAAAAACGTTTTAAAACTCCTTTTAAGTTCTAAAAATATTTATAACGTTTTCAACGCCATATATATTTTCAAAAGTTAAAGGAATTTTAAAACGTTTATTGTTAGCACTCCATGGTATTGAGTGCTAACAACAGTTTAACTAATTTTCCCTGGATTTGTCAATAGATTTCAATAATCAAATTGTTTTTGTCTATTGATTCACTAGGTGGTGATAACACTAGCCAACAGAAGCAACTCTTCGTTGTCATTATAGATTTTGGGAAATTGTGAAATTGGAAGAGGATTGGTTCCCCGCCCTACTTCTATTGTAAAGCCTGGTCTCCTATACGTTTGAATGAACCAATCTTTATATCCGGCATAAGAGGCAATGCCAGTGGTTTGATCCAGAGCATAACCGCTGACGTTGGAAAATTGTTTGGCTATTTCTTGAGCTTGCGGACCTGCCAGGCCTTGATAATCCCAGTAAATGACTTCTCCCTGACTGTGGTAAGCCAGTATCAGTTGAAAATCATGGGCTCTGGTAAAATCAGCTACCGCTTTGGATTCAGGTTCCGATTCGGGATATGGACCGGAATATCTGGTCGGACCTGGGCCACTAATACCATAAGCAAGCTCTGCTTGTTTTGATAACTGCCAAGATGCATCATAATTATGATTAAGATCTACTCCCCGGTTGTTGGCTTGCCAAGTTTTAGAAAAATCTGTACTGCCCCTGTTCCAGAGAATAAGTTGCTCGTAAAAAGGATTATTTCTTTGCAGCCCGTTTAATACCAGATCTATTCCGTCGGGATTAACCATGGGCATAATGTAAATGGATGACATGTCCCAAATTTTCCTAATGCTATATCCTCTGATTGATCTGTTTTGCACATAGGCTTGGAGGAAGTTTTCACTAAACTTCATAAGTAATACCGTCGTAATCCACTCCAAGGAATGATGGGAAGCATTGTAAAAAACCTGATTTGGACCGCTCCCCAGTTTCAGGTAGTAAAGATTTCTACCCAGGATACTTTGGCCGGCTATCCCAACTTCCAGGAAGGGATAACGCCTTTGTAGCTCCTGAATATTTGCCTCCATAACATTATAAGTATAATTGATATTTGTAGCCACAATAGCTGTAGTTTTGGTAAAGTCTATGCCAAGTGCCCCATAGGTCAAGATCCCGACAATGCCGTCCGGAGTCAGACCGCGATCTCTTTGAAAACGGATAACTGCTTGTTGAGTTCGCGGGCCGAAAATACCGTCAATAGGGCCCGGATTATAACCCAAGTTGTTTAATGCGGTTTGCATTTGGGCTACATCGTCTCCTCTTAAACCGATTTTTAATACACGCATCAATATCACCCTGTCACTTTTTATCATATTAGTTTATGGGCAGAGTGAATCGGGTGTGATTTGTAATTATAAAAGCAAAAATAAAAGAAGTATAACAAAAAAAGAAGTATAACAAAACTATTATTGTTTCGTTATACCTCATCCGGCATAAATCATGCTGATAAAACTATTTCATTTTATATGATTTACGATTGCTTTGCCTGCCCCTTTAAATTGATGTTCATCAACTTCTGCCGGATAACCGACAACAACGGCGCAAATAACTTCTTGCTCCGAAGGGATGTTAATCAATTTTTTGTTTTCAACGCAGTATTTACCGTCAAATGCTCTGCTTACGGAAGTGATAAAGCAGCTTCCCAACCCGATAGCTGTTGCCGCCATAATGATATTTTGCGCAGTTAACCCGGCTGTCAGCAGAGAATATTTATTAATCCCGTAATCAGTTATAAGAAAAACAGTCGGTGCATTGTATAGAGGTTGGTATCCTTTTTCGCTGGCTCTGCTGCGTACCCAGCCTCCTTCACTGAGCATAGCTTGTTTGGCATCTTCGGATATTTTGGCAATTATTTCTCTATTTTGCAAGACTGTGAGATGAAGGCTACCGTTTCTTGGTGCGCGGTCAGCGGCCTTGATTAATATATTCAATTCTTCATCCGATATTTGCTCTTGTTTAAAGGACCTTATACTGCTTCGTATTTCAATTGCTTGTAAGACATCCATCTTTATTCTCCTTTATAAATTAACTATCGTTTTTAAAGGTTTTAAATTCAACGGCAGCATAAAGCTGGCCGCTTTCCTTTTCCAGTGTAACTAAATAATTGCCATCTTCAAGAGAATAACGCTTGGGAATAATGATATCGCCATATTTGGCCGGAATTTTGTATTCGACTCTGATTCTATTTGGCTGAAAATAATGAGGCAAGTATTCCTGAGCTATGGTAACATAACGGAGATTATTCATATGATTAAACCGATCCAGATCATAACGCTTGACAGTCAAATGGGAAAATATTTCCGCTTTAGCTGTCGGCAATTTAATTTTTCGAGATTGATAGTCCATTTCAAAAGGCGATTCCAGTTTAATTTGGCTAGTTATTTCTCGAGGGATATGAGTAATTTTACCATTGTTGGCATTCACGAAAGCGCCGATACAATACGAGAGTATGCAAGCCTCTCCATGTTCATCAAAAATAATGGTGTTGCGGTAACCAAAAGCGGGGTTACAGTCATAGACCCAAGAACAAACCTTGATGATTTCTCCAAAGCGAGGAAAGCGTTTAAAGTCTACCTGGCGAAAGGCAAGTACCATGTTAAGGTTGTTTATTTTAAAGTAATCATTGAAAACAGGTTCTGTTTCCAGCTGAAACATACTGCAGTCCTGTAAAAAATTAATGGCGCCGCCGATTGTTAAACAACCGTTGTGATCAACACTGCTGTGGCCAACTTTAAAATTGATTTTATACACGTTAACCACTCCAATACATGCTTCGCGGCTTGACTAGACCTTTCCGGCACTTCGGATATATTAATATTCTTTTTATCTTTTTTATTTCCTGTTTTGGGTCTTAATAATTTAATTAGGAATGTCTAACAAGTTATCTCGGCAGGTTTGAAAAAATTTTTGTTTGTACCATTTCACTGCTAAGTAAAAGCGGTACCATTCACAATTGATGAAGTCTCGGGCTAACCGGGCACCCTCAACAACCCGCTTATTGAAATTTGAACGGTCATAATTGGTGAAAGCTTTTTTTAGCCAAAGTTCTTCGTCGTAATTAATAATATGCCGGTCGGTTTTGTCGAACAAGCCTTGTTCAAGTATAATCCTTTTCCAGCGTTGTACTCTGCTTTGTAAACTACCTGGGGACAATAATGTCGGCAAGAGTATTGTTTCGACTATATGCCGCTTATTTAACTTAATGTCCGGATCAAGATGATCAGTGTGATGCGTGAGGAATCTAGTCAAAAACTCATTTATTCTGGTAAAGGCTCTCTGAAATCTTTGGCGATTATCGATTTGGGTTTTTTGATAGGAAACACTAAACTCATCGCTGCAATCATAGGCGTAAGACCATTTCAAATAGGGGTAGTCCGGGAAGGTCATGGCTTGGCCATGCCCATAGGCGGGTATTATCTTATCCAACAGTTTTTCATATATCTTGCTTTTTTCGGTAATGGCCTCTAATTTTTGCAGTGTTTCTTTTAATAAGTAAATGCACCTATCTTGCCAGCACAAATATACCTTGCTATGCGGGATACAATTTTTGATATCATTGACCTTGCTTAAAATGCCACTAAATCCTTGGTGGGAAAAAGTATCTGCATATGCATGGAGAGCTATCCCCAGTTTAATTAAATCACCGTCCTGCAAGATCTCTTCTAAAATAGACAGGATAACTGGAGATTCCTCTTTGCAACGTAGTTTTTTGCTGAAGTTTTCCCCCCGACACCCGGGCACAAAATGAAAGGCAACGGTATTATTGACCATGGATTCATAATTGTAGGTTTTAATAGAAACATAAGAATGACAGGTTGCCATATTAAAAAATGCAGGTCTTCCTCGAATAAGATCATGTTTTGGCAAAAAATCCAGCGGTTTATAGAAATAAATCAAATTGATCTTGGCATCGTCAACGAATTGGGAAGCATGAGCTATTGTTTTTGCACTTTCCTTTTTGAAACCGCAAGCCCTTGCTAAAGCCAAGAGAGCATAATAATGCGCATCTTTTTGCATTTTGAACACTCCTATAATAAATTTCGTTTATGCCAATTTATGCGCAAATTTAAGTTCCGGTTTCTCCGATTAATTAAACAGCGCCAGGTCCAATTGAACCTGGCGCTGTAATTATTCTTGTTCTTGTTCCGCGCAGTTACCATTAAAAGGACAATTACTACACTCTTTCATCATATCGATACATATGTTGTTTTGAACACCGAAACGCCGGCAGATGTTTCGGCCGGAACATTGGGGACAAACTTGATTATAGGGATCCTGGTCCGTGATTATGGTAAACTCATAATTACAATCGGCACATACCAAAAAATAATACTGCATAAAAATCACTACCTATTGAATTATTTTTAACGTAATTAATTTTAACATAACAATTAATCTTTAATTACTTTTACATAGCATTTTCTGCGCCGCGGGCCATCAAATTCGCAAAAATATATCCCTTGCCAGGTACCAAGGGCAAGGTTTCCATCTTTGATCAGGATTGACTGGGATGCTCCAACGGTAGAGGCTTTTAAGTGAGCGGCAGAGTTGCCTTCTTCATGCCGGTCAGCAGCCATATTCCAGGGATATGTTTCATCCAACCGGCGCAGGAAATCTATTTGCACATCCGGATCAGCGTTTTCATTAATAGTGATGCCGGCTGTGGTGTGGGTGGAAAAAATAACTGCCAGACCTTCCCGCACATTTTCCTTTTGGATAATTTCACGGATTTTGGGAGTTATATCAATCATTTCATCACGTTTTTTGCTGAATACTATTATCTCATGGATCATAGGCCTGTTCCTCCTGCTAGTTGTATGGGGCTTATTAATGTATAATAATAGCAGGTGAAGAAAGATGCAAATATTAAAAAATGATTGGCATGAACTGCTGGGCCAGGAGTTTAATAAAGAATACTATCAAAAAATAAGGAATTTTTTAATCAACGAGTATCGTACCCGAATCATTTATCCTGACAAATATGATATTTTTAACGCTCTGCATTACACTCCTTATAAAGATGTAAAAGTTGTGATCCTTGGGCAGGACCCCTATCACGGCCCCAATCAGGCTCATGGTTTGAGTTTTTCCGTGAAACCGGGTGTTCCTGTACCACCGTCTTTACTTAATATTTTTAAAGAATTGCATGATGATTTGGGGTGCTACATTCCAAATAATGGTTATCTCAAGAAATGGGCGGACCAAGGAGTGCTACTATTAAATGCCACCCTCACTGTAAGAGCCGGTCAGCCTAATTCACATAGCCACATTGGCTGGGACAAATTCACCGATCAAGTTATCCGTTGTTTAAATGACCGGGAGGATCCTGTTGTTTTCATTCTTTGGGGAAAAAATGCCCAAGCCAAACTTAGCATTATTACAAATCCCAGGCATTATATTATTAAATCACCCCATCCCAGCCCCTTATCGGCTCATTATTGG
>JAAYII010000096.1 GCA_012523535.1 Peptococcaceae bacterium | reverse complement strand
TACTCTTGCCCAAACAGCCCCTACTCTCTCAGACATTATTTGTCCTCCTCGTGATTAAGAATTCCATAAAAGAATAGCTTTTTCATTTGCTCCAATAATTGCTTGATTGTAATGTCCTGCCCCTTAAGCCTCTTGGAATCTGCCGGCGCCATAAATAAATCATGAATCATCATTACAATGATAACCGGATTTAAATCTTTGCGAATCTTGCCTGAGCGCTGTCCTTCCTCAATCAAGGGATACAAAGTCTCTTGGCGAAACTCGAATAACTTTTCTATTTTCTCTTTCTCTTCAGGATAATAACGGTAGAGTTCCTCTACCAACCGCATAGGAATATCCTCCGGGGTATACATGGTGAGCACGGTTTCAAATTTATCGAGCCAATCATTATGTTTGCTAATTTCTTCACTAAAAGATGCTTTTTCCACTTCCACTATCCTGTCCATCAACTCGCTTATTAATTGGTTTTTGGAAGCAAAAATTTTATAGATAGTCTTTTTGCTTATCCCCAGTTCACTGGCCACATCATCCATAGTGAACCCTCTTAAACCATAGCGTTGAATCAATTCATAGGCTTTATCCAAGATCCGCTCCCGCATGTACACCCCTCCCTCAGGAAACTATTTCCGTATCTTTAGTATCCTGCTGGTTTCCCTCCTAGTCAAGTGGAAAAACTCGCCAATATCCGCTCTGGAAGATAAAATAAGCAGCTTATCCTACAAAAAAAGGCTTCTACCCGACAACCTGAATAATAAATCGAATAAAAGCCATTATATTAAGTTTCCTATTGACTGTTTACTCCGATCTTGAAGATTCTTATAATAACTCTAGCCACATTAATATAATTACTCTAATTAAGTTACATTTAAATTACATTTAATAAACTTGCTTTTACCGATTTGTATATATTTACATATATGTATATGTAATTTGGGCACAAATATGTTAGGCAAGATAATCGCAACAAGTATATTATTACGGTGATTAATATGAAAACCGGTATGGGAAAAATGATTTTACAAACAGCCGGAGCACTGTTGATATGGCTTTTGCTTATATATCTTTATACTCTATTCCACGAAGGCGGCCATGCGCTTGTCGCGATTATGTATGGCGGAAGAATAGACAGTTTTGTTTTGGGTTTTGGCGCCCATATCGTAAAATCAGGAACAAACTTCACTCCAGTAGGAGAATCTCTGTTCTATTCAGCCGGAGTTTTATTGCCGGCGCTCAGTTTGGCTGTTGCTCTAAAATTCTACAACCGAAGGGTAAAAAGTTTAATTTTTCATTACATTTATGCCGCAATCACAATTATGATTATAGGCTCGTTTTTTGCTTGGCTGGTAATACCTGTTATGTCTCTATTTACTGAACCTCCCCCCGGTGATGATGTGAGCAGGTTCCTCGAAATATCCGGTCTAAATCCGTTGCTGGTCTCACTCATCGCCCTTCTCTTAATGTTCCTGCTTGCGTTAATTGCATATAAAAAAGGATTATATACTAAAATCAGAGAACATTTGAACTTTTCATTACAAATCGAACGCATCAAACTAAAAAAGACACAAACAGTTGGCCTGGTGCTGGTTATAATACTTTTTGGCCTGGTTGTATTTGGAGCTTATCAAATGCTGCAGCCAAACAAAGTATTCGAAACTTCCTTCTCCATGGAAGTCCACGATGTTCGAGAAGTTGTAGAAATGCCTTTTAAAGTAGAAGTAAGCAAGTCCCACAACATGAGCTTGAAACTTGACGCTGAGGGCATGCTTACGGATGTTCGGATCTATGATGAAAAAGGTAATACAATATATCAAAATATCTGCGAATGGTTTACCCTTAGTACATCGCTGGATTTAAAATCAGGGGATTATCTGTTTACACTCACTTTCCTTAGGGACCCCGATGCTATGAGCCAATATTTTACTGAAAAGGGATATAAGTTTTCACCGGAACAGATC
>JAAYII010000095.1 GCA_012523535.1 Peptococcaceae bacterium | reverse complement strand
ATTGGGTTTCTTTTTGTTTTTACCTTTAGTATTCAACAATCCACTTTTTCTATCAATAATTTTAAAAACTTTTTTACTGTTAAAAGTTTACAGTCTCAAGGCCAGCCAGTTTACAATTTTCTAGGGTTATTTTCAAAAGAAGTTAGTAAACCCTATATTGAACTCATCCCAGGAGGGCAATCTATCGGGGTCACGCTCCAGACAAAAGGAGTTTTGGTAGTAGGTTACTCGCCGATTATCGATAGGAATGGAAAAGAAGTAAATCCGGCTAAAGATTGCGGTGTAGAGATAGGAGATATTATTTTAAAAATAAATGGCCGTCAGGCTGTAAGCGATTATCAAGTGGCTCAGGAAATTGATAAAATTTGCAAGCAAAACCAAAAAGTTGTTTTGGAAATCAAACACAAAGGAAAAATAATTGAAAAAGCTATTCAACCGGTGTACTGTTCTGATACCGACAGATACAGAATTGGTCTCTATATCAGAGATGAAGCTGCAGGCGTAGGAACCCTTACCTTTATCGATCCTCATACCGGCATCTTTGGAGCGCTAGGACATGTTGTAAGCGATTCTGATACCAAAGATCAAATAGAATTGAGCGATGGCAGGATAGTGGAATCCTCAATTTATGCCATAGAAAAAGGTAAAAAAGGAGACCCTGGAGAAAAAATAGGCACTTTCGTGCCGGAGTCCAGCTTTTCTGGAAAAATAGAACAGAATAATACTTGCGGGATTTTCGGCAAGTATGAAGGAAAGATAAGCAATCCTTATTTTAAGACGCCTATTCCGGTTGCTTGGGAATCCGAAATTAAAACGGGACCAGCCAAATTCTATACGGTTATCAACAATAATACAATAGAAGAATTTGATTTAACTATAGAAAGAATTCTGTACTATCGCAACGATAACAAAAACATGATTGTTAAAATAACGGATTCCAAGCTTTTGGAAAAAAGCGGTGGGATTGTTCAAGGAATGAGCGGTAGTCCAATCGTACAAAACGGAAAAATTATAGGAGCAATAACTCATGTTTTTGTCAATGATTCTACTCGAGGATATGCTATATTCATCAGTAAAATGCTTGAACAATCCGGAATCTTAACTAAAGCTGCAACCGCCCCGAAGGGGCGGTTTTTTTTGGATATTTTTAATATAAATTATTTAATAATTTTCAATTGTTTGAAAATATATGTTATACTTAATGTGTTATACTTGTTTTTGATGAGCGGCATAAATCCAGCAATATCACATTGAATAATTTTACACTTTGAGAAGGATTTAATTAAGTATTGTCGAAATCTATGGATAATTTTGTATAAATAATCAGTAGCTTGTTTTTGGGCTCAGAGCAGGAGGAGTTATGAGTATTAAAGTAATATTGGCAGATGATAACCGTGATTTTATCGAAATACTTCAAAATTATATTAATGCCCAAGAAGATATGACTCTTTGCGGCGTGGCATATAACGGCAATGATGCCTTGACTATGATTAGAGAAGAGGAACCAGATATTGTAATATTAGATATAATAATGCCTCATCTGGATGGGTTGGGTGTCTTGGAAAAAATTGGTGATATTCCCAAAAGACCAAAGGTTATTATTTTAACTTCTTTTGGCCAGGAAAATATGACACAAAGGGCAGTTCAGCTGGGGGCGGATTATTATATATTGAAACCCTTTGATTTGGAAACTCTGGGGAAAAGAATCAGGCAATTGGCGGGTACTTCAGAAATTACTCCAATGGTTACTTCGTTCCAAGCGGTGGTTGAGAGCCAAGGGATAAAGTCGGATAGTTCGAGCCGAACTACGCCATTAAAAGATACCGATATTGAAGTCACTAAAATGATCCAGCAAATGGGCGTACCGGCCCATGTTAAAGGTTATCAATATTTAAGGGATGCTATAATATATGTGATTAATGATGCTTCTTTATTGGGAGCAGTTACAAAAGAGTTGTACCCCATGATCGCCCAAAAATACAATACCACACCAAGCCGGGTGGAAAGAGCTATCCGCCATGCCATAGAATTAGCCTGGGATAGAGGAAATATCGAATTTATGAATAAATTCTTTGGCTATACCATTAATGTGGATCGGGGAAAACCTACCAATTCTGAATTTATTGCCATGGTAGCAGATAAGCTTAGAAT
>JAAYII010000094.1 GCA_012523535.1 Peptococcaceae bacterium | reverse complement strand
TTCCTATGCACGTTATCAGGAAGGCGACGAGGACTATGTGATTTTTCTGAAATTCTCGGAGTACCGGGACGTGGACGGATATTATTTCCTCCAGTACTTCCAAAACTGTAGCCAAACCCATCGCTTCAGCTGGACTTACTATCCACCGCAGAAATTTAAAATTTTACTGTATTTTCCCGAAAAAGACCGTTTTGTTGTCAGCAATGAACATTTTGAGCGCTATGCTTTTGACAGTTATTTTACCGCCAATGTTTTCGCTCCCGACCCTTCTTTTCAGGGTGAGTTTGAAGTAAAGGTAGTAAAATCCTATAATTATACCTACGAAATGCTATCTTTGTTGACCCGTATTATATTGACTATTGTTCTCGAGCTTGCAATTGCCTTGATGTTTGGCTTTTGGGAAAGGAAGCAACTTCGCCTGATTGCTCTTGTAAATGTCGTAACCCAGATTGCGCTGAACCTCACCTTAAGTATTATCGATTATCAATTGGGGTTAATGGCATTTCTGATTTTCTTTGTTCTTTTGGAAATCGCAGTGTTGGTGGCAGAAGCTGTTATTTATACTTTATATCTGCAAAAGATCAGCAAAAAAGAGATCCCCAGCTGGAAACCTGCTTTATATGCTTTAACGGCCAATGCAGTTTCCTTTGCTCTGGGGTTGGGATTAGCATACTGGATACCGGGAATTTTTTAATGTGAGAGCAAGCTTGTTTCAGACACTGGAAAGAAGTTATTAAACTTTAAAATGAAGGGGTGTTTAATATGAACAATAAGAGCAAAAAACAGCCTCCATCCGTCGACCAATGGCTTAGAGAAGCAAAAGCTGATCCTAAGGCTTTGCAGGAGGGGATGTTCTTAATCCATAACGGTGTTGTGCGCCAAACGCCTAAAGCCAAAGTACGCCAAGGAATTGACGACGGTTCGCTGGTGAAAGGGTTGATATTTAGTTATGATCCTGCAAAGGTCAATGAAGCTATTGCTGAAACTTATAAAATGGACGGCATCTTTCATGTCAGGGTTTGGCTTAATGAAGGTCAACTTGAACCGGGCGACAACATAATGTATGTGTTGATCGGCGGCGACATCAGACCCCATGTTATTAATGCCCTTCAATTTCTGGTTGAAAAGATTAAAAGCGAGTGCGTTACTGAAATCGAATTAAAGGATTAATCATATAATCCGGCACCGGTTATCCTTTAAATCCTCAGTCTTAGGTTAATAAACCCAATTATGATTTGAACAAACCAGAATAAGTTGACACCGTGATTTCAAAACAAATTGGACAGAGGAAAACATGAAGTCTTAGTTTTCCTCTTTTGTTTGTAGTAGGTGCTTCTTTGACGGATCTTTAACCGTGATTATATAATTAAAATCATAGTAATGAAAAAACATAAGCGCACTGTTTATAGCTTTAATATAGAAGCTTGGGGGATAGTATGAGTGATTTTTACAATACGCTGGTAGTCGTTTTGAAACAGGACAAGCGTTTTTGGACCAAAAACGGGGAAATGCTTCGCAATGCCATTTATGAAGCGGCAATGCAATTTGATGAAGATTTAATCAAATTATTGCTGAGTAACCCTGTAACAAAGCAAAGGTTCTTTAAAGAGGTCAGCGGGTGTTTAATATTTGATAAAGTGGAGTTTGGCTGGGTAATTAATAACAGGCAGTTTTTGCCGGATTCATTTACCCGCTTTAAAAATAAAATCGGTTTAATTGACAAAGAAGGCCGTTTTATAAGTGAAAGTAATGATGTGGAACTGGTTTTTCCCTATAAGGATTGTGTTCTGGAGGGCGGACAGACCAAAGAAGAGCAGAAGAGAAAGGAGATTTTTTATAATGAGACCCTTGCCCCGGATGAAATAGACAGGCTTTTATATCCTAAGGTTTTTACCAACGCCAAGCGTTATACAGGAAACGGGGAGGAAGAGGTCACCGAACTTCAAGATACGGACAACTTGATAATAAAAGGAAATAATTTGCTCGTTCTTTCTTCACTGGTTAAAAGATATGGGGGAAAAGTTAAGTTGATATATATTGATCCGCCCTATAATACCGGTTCCGACAGTTTTGGGTATAATGACAATTTTTCCAGGTCTACTTGGCTCACTTTCATGAAAAACCGAATTGAGATTGCAAAAAAAATGATGAGGCCGGATGGTGTATTTCTGGTCCAATGCAGTTTTCATCATTACCCGTATTTAAAGGTTTTATTGGATGAAGTAATGGGTGAGAAAAATTACAAAATGACCTTCCACATCCTGGTAAGACATCCTGAAAGAATTTTAACCGGTGACAAAGAATTTAACGATGTTATCGAATATATTTTGGTCTACAGCGCCAGTCCCGAATATAAAATGCCCAAGAAAGCTGAAGCCAAGACCATTGATGATTACGTCTATGAGGTTGAACTGCTAAAACCCGGTACAATCAAGATTATTGACAACAAAAAAGTTGAAATATTCCTTCCTTCCGAATATAGAGTGCATAAAGGTGCACCGGGAGCGGATAAATTTAAAACTATTTCTATCCGGGGAAGCATACGGGAGAAGAATAGCAGCGGCCGATTTTATGTTAAAAATATTGAAAAGCTTAAAAATGAATATCCCCCTTTAACCCTTTTTAAAGTGGAGGGTATGGGTGATGACCTTTATGATTTCAGGTATTTCCAGTTACCTAAAGACGGGAACAAAAACGGCACCTACTTTCAAGGCATGCCGACGTCCAGCGATACAACCTATACCCCTTATGCCAATTTTTATGATTTTATAGCGGAATACAATGTGGTTAACGAGGAAGGCGGAGTTGAATTCCGCAATGGCAAAAAGCCTGAAGCGTTAATCAAATTCTTGTTGGACATTTTTACCAAGGAAAAGGATTTGGTTTTGGATTATCATTTAGGGTCGGGAACTACTTGTACCACAGCCCATAAAATGAACAGACAGTACATTGGAGTGGAGCAACTGGATTATGGCCCTAACGACAGCGTGAAAAGGTTGCAGAAAGTTATAAACGGTGAGACTACAGGAATATCGGAAGCTGTGGGGTGGCAAGGCGGCGGTTCGTTTATATACTGCGAGTTGAAGAAGCTCAACCAAAATTATGCCGATCAAATCCAGTTGGCCAAGGATGAACAGGAATTGTGGGCTATATGGGAGAACATGCGTGATTCTGGTTTTATTAGCAGTGTAGTGTCAGTCAATGAGATCGATAAAGAAGCGAAGGATTATCAAGCCTTGTCTTTCGAAGATAAAAAGAAGCTGTTTATGGCTATTCTTGATAAGAACATGCTTTATGTTAACCTTTGTGATATAGATGATGAAGATTTCGGAGTAACTGAGAAGGAGAAAATATTTGCCAAGAATTTTTATAAGGATTTCTATAGGAAGGATTGAATATGTTTTTATTTGAGGAAATAGAGCTGGCCAAAAAATATAATTCCTACGCTCC
>JAAYII010000093.1 GCA_012523535.1 Peptococcaceae bacterium | reverse complement strand
GGGCATAAAAAAGCGGCATCGGCCGTGGTTAAAGAGGAAAAGATTGATGATGTCCTAGTCCGGCTAAAAAAAGAAATTGAATTAAAAGTAGCAAAACCCCACCTGGTAAAAGAAATTATGAGTTTTCCGGTAATTACTGTGACTCCGGAAACAACTATAGCCGAGGTGGGGGAATTGCTTTTGAAGTATGGACATACCGGGGTTCCTGTTGTTGATGACAATAAGCAACTGCTAGGAGTAATTACCCGCCGGGATGTGGATAATGCTCTGAAACATGGGTTGGATCATGCACCAGTTAAAGGATTTATGTCCAGAGAGGTAATAACTGTCGAACAAGATCAAAGCTGGGAAGAGGTTCATCGCTTAATGGTTGTTCATGATATTGGCCGAGTGCCTGTCGTCAATAACAACCAGGTCGTGGGTATTGTTTCCAGATCGGATATTCTTAGTTTGGTTTATAAAAGCGTGATACCGACATCCAGTCATTTGGTGGAACAAAGAAGCGCGGCGATAAAAAAAGAAATTTTAGACATGATAAGTAAACTTCCCGCAGAGTTACAAACCCTTTTGGCCAAGATTAAAAAGGTTGCGGAGGGGAGTAAAGACCCCGTTTATCTGGTGGGAGGCTTTGTCCGCGATTTGTTCCTTGGGGTTCCAACCAAGGATTTGGATATTGTGGTAGAGGGTAACGGCATTGAGTTTGCGAAAAGCTTGAGCCAAGAGCTTATGCCAAGCAAACTGATTCTTCATAAGCCTTTCGGTACAGCCAACCTGCAATTTGCAGACGGGACCCATATTGACATTGCCAGTACCCGGAGGGAAGATTATGATTTTCCGGGGGCTTTGCCTGTGGTAGAAACTTCATCTTTAAAAGATGATTTATTTCGCCGCGATTTCACTATCAATGCTCTGGCCATGTGCTTAAATCGAGACAATTATGGACAAGTAATCGATTATTATGGCGGTCTGCGTGATTTAAGACAAGGTGAAATCCGGTTTTTACACAATTTGAGCTTTATTGATGATCCCACCCGCATCTTAAGAGCGATTCGCTTTGCCGGCAGGTATAATTTCAAGCTGGCTAAGGTAACCGGAGATGCCTTAGTTACAGCTTTAGAGGCGGATGTATTTTCCCGAGTGAGCCCGGAAAGGTTTACCGAGGAATTAATGTTGATCTATGCCGAGCGAAATTACCAGTCCATGGGTCTTAAACTTTTACAAACAGGCGTTTTGGATAATTGGTTTAAGGCGAATTTGCCTTGGAATTTTGTTGAACAGCAAAACGTAGGGCCATGGCCTTTGGAAAAACGTTGGTTAGTAAGTATAAAAGATTTCCAAAGCGAACAAATAGAAATTGTAATCGGGAGGCTAAAATTAGACAGAAACCTTTGCAGAATTACCTTAGAGTATGGGCAGGCAAAGGAAAAATTGCAGCACTATCTTAAAACAATTGATGTTTCCGCCGGTACTGACCGGACAAACATCCCTTCAGGGGAACAGGTTATGGATTTGGATCCCGTTGCAATTGATGAAATTATTGGAGGGCTTCCCTCCGTAATTCATGATGTCTTAGCTCTAAATAGCCAATTTGCAACTGCTTTGAAACGTTATATAATAGCATTATCGGCAGTTGACATGAAAACTACAGGTAGCGATCTAATAAAATTAGGCTTTAAAGAAGGGCCGGAAATCGGTCAAATATTACGTGAGATAAGGAACCTTTGGTTAAGAGGCCAAATTAAGAGCGGAGAAGAAGAGCAAAAATACTTGCGAGAAATCATTCTTTCCAGAAAAAAACAAAAGGAGACATTGCGTTGAAAAAGAGGATTTTTAGTGGTATGCGACCAACCGGTTCGCTTCATATCGGACACTTAAGTGTTTTGCAAAATTGGGTAACCCTGCAGGATGAATATGAATGCTTTTTTGGGATTGTTGATTGGCATGCACTGACCACCGGTTACGAAGATAAACTGAATCTTAAAGAATTAACCAAAGAAATGGCTTTAGATTGGCTCAGTGTAGGGCTCGATCCGCAGAAATGCGCTATATTCGCCCAGTCCCAGGTGAAAGAACATGCTGAATTGCATTTGCTGCTTTCCATGTTTACACCGATCTCTTGGTTGGAAAGGGTTCCAACTTATAAAGATCAGATTCAGCAACTTGGTGCGCAAGGCAAAGATTTGCATACTTATGGTTTTTTAGGCTATCCGCTGTTGATGGCAGCAGATATTTTGGTTTATAAATCCGTGCTTGTTCCTGTAGGGGAGGATCAAAT
>JAAYII010000092.1 GCA_012523535.1 Peptococcaceae bacterium | reverse complement strand
GCATTGTAGGCTACAGCGTTGCCTCCCTGGACAACAAATACTATGTGATAATAATTTCTTTTATTCTAGGTCTGTTTACCGTTCTGGCTGAGCCGGCCGTTCACGTCCTCACATACCAAATTGAGGATGTCACCAGCGGCTACGTTAAAAGGAAAATGGTACTATTTGCCTTGTCTCTTGGGATTGGGGCGGCCATAGTTTTATCTATAATTAGGATAATTGTTCCTCAAATTGAATTGTGGCATTATCTCTTGCCGGGGTATACAATAGCTATCATAATGACTTATTTCGCGCCTAAACTATTTGTAGGTATTGCTTTTGACGCAGGAGGTGTTGCTTCCGGTCCGATGACGGCAACTTTTATCTTGGCCTTCGTTCAAGGGGTGGCAGCAGCAATTGAAGGGGCGGATGTTTTAAGAGAAGGTTTTGGTATGATTGCCATGGTTGCCTTAACGCCATTGATTGCCTTACAGATACTGGGTCTAATTTTTAAATTTAAGTCCGCTAAAGGAGGAATATAGGCGGATGGAAAACAATAAATCCCTTGATTATAACGATCTTGAATTGATTTGCATAATCGTAAATTTTAATATGGGGAGCAAGGCCATTAAAATTGCCAAAAGAAACAACGTTTCAGGAGGAACAATTTTTTTGGGCCGGGGAACCGTAAAGAACAAACTTTTAGAAGTATTGGATTTATCCGAGGCACGCAAGGAAATTGTATTTATGATAGCGGACAGAACAACGGTTTATCGCGCCTTGGACGTATTAAACAAGGAACTTGGCCTCCACAAACCCAATCACGGCATAGCCTTTACTATTCCGGTGGTCAGTATAATAGGAAGTCATAACTACCCAAACCAAAATATTAAAGAAAACAAAGGTAATATTAAAGAAAACAAAGGTGAGGAAGATAGTATGTATCAGGCTATTTTCACAATTGTGGACAGAGGGAACGCCGAAGATGTCATCGATGCGGCCAAAAAAGGCGGAGCAAGGGGAGGAACAATTATTCATGCCAGGGGGTCGGGCATTCATGAAACCCAAACCCTCTTCTCCATGCCGATTGAGCCTGAAAAAGAAATAGCGCTGATTGTATGTAATAGTACTCAAACCGAGTCAATAGTCTCTTCCATAAAAAACCATATCCATATTGATGAACCCGGCAAAGGCATAATATTTGTAATAAATGTCAACAAAGCCTATGGCTTATATTAAGCGCATTAGACTTCAATAGAACCTTTATTACTCAAGTCATCCCTTTATTATATACCCGGCAGTGAAACACTGCCGGGTATAATTGTTACCTATTACCGAGCACATACTCGGCTATATTTACCGAATGATCGCCGATACGTTCCAGATTGCTTATTATATCCAAATAAACAGCACCGTTATTACCGCTGCAAGTCCCCTCGTTAAGTCTTTGGATATGCTTTTTACGCAACTCCCGTTCCAGTTCATCTATTTCGTCATCCATTTCTATTATTTTTCTGGCTAAGGCCGTATCTTCCGTTTCAAGGGACTTAAGGGATAAATTATAAACTTCTTGGACTCTTTCTACCATATCAGTCAAATCAGACAATGCCTCATCGGAAAACTTTACCTTATGTTCCAGAGCATAATCCGTGAGCTCAACTAAATTGTCGGCATGGTCGGACACCCGTTCCATATCGCCAATAACCTGTAGGATTATATAGCGCTGATGTGATAACTTGGGCGTTAAACTTTTACCAGCCGTAGCTTTTAATACATAATTAGTAATCTCAGTTTGAAACTGATCGGCAGCGTCTTCCATTTGCTTGGCCACTGCTTTATAGTCAGATTTTTGTTTGAAAAAATACTCGCTGGCATTTTTTACAGCCTCACTGGCTATTATTCCCATATGATGAGTTTCTCTCATGGCATTGGCTAAAGCAACCGACGGGTTGCCAAAAAAGCGGGGGTCGAGATACTTCAAGGTGGAGTCAACCACTTCCGGACCTCTGCCCGGAATGAGCTTGGTCACAAGTGCTGACAATAGAGAAATAAAAGGTAGCTGAATTAATGTATTGGATATATTAAATACCCCATGTGTTTGAGCAATCTGCATTTTGATATTAAGGGTTTCCCACCCTCCCTCGACTCCGGGAAGAAGAATGTATAAAAAATCAGCCGATAAACGCACTATTTCGGGAAAAATCCCCAAAAGAAATAAAGGCAGGAAAATCATGGTCCCAATAACATTAAATAAAAAATGAGTTAGCGCTGCTCTTCGGGCGTAAACGGAAGCTCCGATACCGGCGAGAAGTGCGGTTACGGTGGTGCCAATATTATCCCCGAATAAGATGGGTACTGCTTGATAATAAGTTACCACCCCCTGATTGGCCAGTTCCTGAAGTACTCCGATGGTCGCACTGCTGCTTTGGACAATTGCGGTAAAGATTCCTCCGATTAAAACACCCAGTAAGGCGTTATTTTCAACATTAGTCATCATCCTAATAAAAAAAGGCGAGTCTTTTAAAGGTTGAAGGCCCTGCCCCATAATATCCATGCCATAAAACAGGAGTCCGAAACCAAGTAAGAAATGACCTATATAATTAACCCGTTTATTTTTGAAGAAAAAGAGCAAAATAACTCCAACAGCGATTATAGGCAGGGAAAAGTGGCTTATTTTAAAGCCGATTAAATATGCTGTTACGGTGGTCCCGATATTGGCGCCCATAATAATGCCAATAGCCTGCCGCAAATTAAGAAGTCCGGCATTAACCAGACCTACTGTAAGTACAGTTGTTCCGCTGCTGCTTTGGATTAACCCCGTAACCAAGGTTCCGGTTAGAATCCCACGAAGGGGAGTTTTTGTTCCTTTTTCCAAAAATAGACGCAGGCGATCTCCTGCCACAAACTGAAGGCCCTCTGACATAGTTTTAATTCCAAACAAAAAAATTGCCAGTCCACCCAAAGCCTTAAATATAATTTCCGCACTCATTTTTGACCTTCCTTGATACATCCATGGTTATTATGGACACTATTATGGATACAAAGCTTATTTACATGCCGTAGATATTATATAAACTTTGC
>JAAYII010000091.1 GCA_012523535.1 Peptococcaceae bacterium | reverse complement strand
GGTATCTACGGTCATTTTTTTAATTCTTTGCTCTACTAACGGCCTGTCTTGAAAGTCGGTTTTCGTGTTGACAATTTTATCTACCTTGTCCATTCCTTCAAAAACTTTGCCAAAAGCGGCGTATTCTCCGTCAAGGTGAGGAGCGTTAGCTACCATGATAAAAAATTGAGAACCAGCCGAATCATACACCGGCGTACGAGCCATGGATAATACTCCCCGGGTATGTTTTAAATCATTGGGAAATCCATTGCTGGCAAACTCACCTTTAATACAATACCCAGGCCCTCCGATTCCGGTCCCTTGCGGATCCCCGCCCTGGATCATAAAGCCGGGAATTACCCTATGGAATATTAATCCGTCATAAAAGCCTTTTTGAATAAGAGAAATAAAGTTTTTTACCGTATTGGGAGCTATCTCCGGATATAATTCCGCTTTGATCAAATCACCGTTTTCCATTTCAATCGTTACAATTGGATTTTCCATTTTTATAATCTCCTTTTATTTTAATCTGATTTGTAAATTATACCATTCAAGGATACCGGAAAGCAAATTGCCGGATAAACTGCCGATAGCCGGTTCCATTTCCATATCTCTGCCCGTAATAATTTCATACCCCCGTTGGTTTATTATCAGTTGGATTGTGCCCTGAAGGTCGGTTCTATATACAGGCACACCCCGCTCCTGCCAATAAGCCAAAACTTCCGGCGCGGGATGACCGAAACTGTTGGAACCAACCGAGATAAATACGGCACGTGGGGACATCTGATCAAACCAGTGAGGATCAAGAGATCCTTTGCTGCCGTGATGGGGGATTTTAAGAAAATCCGCATCCCAGGATTCGCCCCTGTTAAAAAGCTCCTCCATTTCTTCCCTATCCATATCGCCGGTCAATAGAATTCGATAGCCCAGGTAATCCAACAGCAAAACGAGGGAATGAGTATTGCCTGTAATTTCCTTGCTTACGTCTATGGGAGCGAGTACTTTTATTTTCAAACCGGAAGCAAAATCAAGAGAATCCCCGGCTTTTAGCCTGATCAGCTTTTCCTTGCTATAGAGAATGGAAGGAGGAATATTCCCTTTCCAAATATCCAGATCCGATTCCGCTCTTACCTCAGGAATAGTTACGGTTTTAACCGGAATATTGGTTAAAAGGTAGCGGGCACCTCCCGCATGGTCCCCGTCCTCATGAGTAAGCAATAACATATCAAGGGAGTCTATCCTTTTCTCCATCAGATAAGGGAAAACGATTTTTTCTCCGGCATCAAACTTTTCGGTCCTCGGTCCACTGTCAACCATAAGCCTTTCATTCTTGCTCCGGATTAGAATACAATCACCTTGCCCCACATCGAGAAAAGTAATAATTAGGCGGTCTTGGGAACCGGAAAAGGCCAATAAAAAAACGGCAATAATAAAAATAGAAACTGAAGCCAGGACAAGACCATTTTTCCTTTTACCGGCAAGGTAATAGATCTTGGCTAATTTATATAGTTTGCGTAATTGTACTTGAAAAATAAATATAACTCTGTCCCTGCCGAAGAGCATTATTGCTATAGTCCCATACCATAATACCCAGAACCAACCACCTGGATTTAAAACCCAAAAATAGGCAAGAGGAAAAGAAGCCGCCAATCCTAAAAGGGCGTCTGTACCCCGGAGCAACCAAAAAGCCGCTTGGAAAAACAAAAGATGCATGACGGGAACCCAAATCAATAAGCAACCTATAAGACCGAGCTGTAAAACTGCGCCAAAAACAAAAAGAACAAAAACATTGGTTACAAACCCGGCCAAAGATAGTTGATGGAAAACGTCCACCAGAATAGGCAGGGATGCCAGCTGGGCACCGAAAGTTACCGCTACCGCGGACTTTAGCACCCGGGGCAAAGAAGCTAAAGCCCGCATGCTTTCCAAATGCGGCGCGAGAACAATTATGCCCCAAGTGGCGGCAAAGGAGAGCAAAAAACTTATATCCCTTAAATATAGGGGATTGTAAATATACATAAGCAGGGCCGTCAATACCAGCCAGCGCAAGGAAGATATTTCGCCCGACCCCAAAAGCCTGCCGCCAAGAACCGCCGCTCCTAAAATGGTCGCTCTTAAAACCGGAGGGTTACCTTGGCATAAAGCTGCGTATAGCAGGATAAACATCAGGGTGGCCAAAATTCTCCCGCGCGGAGGCATAAAAAAGAATAGGGTCCAGGCCAAGACCAATACGAAACCCACATTGGCACCTGAAGCGGCAAATATGTGCATAACTCCTGTGGCCCTGTACATTGCCAAGGTTTCAGGGGAAATATGAGAAGAGTCTCCAAATAGGATCCCCTCCAAGACTCCTGCCCGGGCCGGCCAATTCTCTGCTAAAACCCTGCCAACCTTATGCCTGATCCTCCAAGCCAAATCAGGTTCTCCTTTGGCTACCACCAATACCTTTTCTCCGGTGGTAACCGTTCCCTTCAAACCCCTTACGGCATTATATATGGAATAATTAAACTCCCCTGCCGTTCCGGGAGCTTCGGGCTGTTCCAATTTGCCGTTAAACCTGATCCGGTCGTTCTGCCGAACACTTTCCCAGCCTTCAGGCCAAGCCCCGTTTTTGTCAGAGTAAACTCGCAAAGAGTACTTGTGCTTATTGTCCAGGACCAGGATTCCTCTTCCGACCGTCCCATCCAACCTCCAAGCACTAAGCCGTCCTTCCCAACAAATATTGTCTATTTTCATAGGAAGGGCAACGGCTTTTTCCGCGCTCATCCCATAAAAAAAACCAACTATAAAACTTAAGGCCAATATCAGGAAGTAGGGTTTATAAAACCTGCCGAAAAACTGTTTGGGTTGCCAAAAAAAGTACAATCCCGCCCACAACAGAATGGCAACAACCAAAGCCAAAACCCTGGTTTCCCGCGGGCAATATAAACAAACCGCTCCCCCGATAATTACGGCTGAAGCCAGACAGGTTACCTTATCTTTCATGTTCAACCGCTTCCACACCGGAACTAATAGCCAACGGTTATATAGTCAGCCATTTTTTCATAGGTTTTAGGTCCTATGCCGGATACATTCTGAATTTCCTCCGGACTGGAAAACAAACCATTTTGTTCCCGGTAATCAATAATTCTTTGCGCCAAAGCAGGACCAATGCCGGGAATAGTATCCAGTTCAGCCAAACCGGCACTGTTAATATTGACTTTGCCCGGCGGATTCCCCGACTTTACGGCGCTTTGCTTGGCCTGGCCTCCGTTGGAAAGGGCAGCCGGATTGGATTCCTGCTCGCTTTGCTCAACTATGTACGGCACCACTATTTTTTGCCCGTCTTTAAGTTTTTGGGCAGGATTCAACACCTCGCGGTCGGCATTGGTGGAAAGAACCGCTAACTTAAGCACATCATCAAGCCTGGAATCAAGAGGCAAACGATAAAGGCCCGGGTTGTCAACCGCCCCCGTAATATAGACTACGATTTCCCTATTGCCTGAGATCAGTTCCATATCGTCCGGGGACTTAACAGGCAACAAGAATTTTACGGCGGCAACGGCCAAAAGGATTCCCAAAATCCCCAACCACACCAATTTCAACTTCCTGTCCAAACAAAATCTCCCCTCCGCGCTTTTCCATAATTTGTTATTATTCTCCATTTTATTCCATTTTCTTTTCCTCGTAAAGACCAAAGGAAATCTCCACAAGTCTGCGGCAAGGGGAGAAAAACCCATAAAAAAAGATCGTTGCAACTGCTTTCTTAAAACAGTCTAAGCAACAATCCCTTCTTT
>JAAYII010000090.1 GCA_012523535.1 Peptococcaceae bacterium | reverse complement strand
GCCCAAGCTTTTTGTGTTGGGAGGAGGGCATATCGCCAAACCTCTAACGGAATTTGCAGCCAGAGTGGGCTTTGCCGTAACGGTGGTGGACGACCGCCTTTCCTTTGCCAATAAGGAACGATTCCCGCAAGCTGAGCAGGTTATTTGCGAAAGTTTCGAACGCTGTTTTGATTTGCTACAATTTGACCCTTACACCTATGTGGTAATTGTAACCAGAGGTCATAGATACGATCTGGACTGCTTAAGGCAGGTAGTGCAGCGCCAGTGGGCTTATGCCGGAATGATAGGGTCCCGCAGAAGGGTAAAAGGGGTAAAGGATCAATTATTGGCCGAAGGTTTTGACCCTGAAGTTTTGGCTAAGGTCAATGCGCCTATAGGTCTGGAAATTGGAGCAATAACCCCGGAAGAAATCGCTATTTCTATTTTGGCCCAAGTAATCGGCTACCGCAGGCTTAAGGAACCGACTTTGGGCAGGGAGTCCGAAAAAATAGGCTGGACGGAGTTTGACCGTGAAGTAATTGAAGAATTGAGTAAGAATAAAGATGATCGCAAGGCTTTGGCTACGGTTATCCTGACCAAGGGCTCGGTGCCCAGAAGGGCCGGTGCCAAGATGCTTATTTGGCCCGACGGAAGAATTTTGGGCAGTATTGGCGGAGGGTGCAGCGAAGGGATGATTATTCGCAAGGCTCTTGATGTTATAGCCGAAGGAGGCTGCACCATTCAGCGAATTGATTTAACCGCGGAAATTGCGGAAGAAGAAGGTATGGGCTGTGGCGGCATGATGAAAGTTCTGATCGAATCTTTGGGTGGCCAATCTTAGATGATTATTTTTGGCCGGTGTTAGGGGTGAAGAAAGAATTGGGCGGCCCAGAGACTACCAATATTTATGAACTGGGGTTGTTGGAAGAGGTTACGGGCAGGACTTTAAGGCCGGGAGGTTTTGTGCTGACGGAGCAAGCCCTTGAGCTGTGCAGGTTTACTGAAGGCGCGACCATATTGGATATCGGCTGCGGGAGCGGGGCTACAGTCCAACTGTTGAGGGAAAAATACAATTTGAATGCCCTGGGGATCGATATTTCGGAAAAGATGATAAAAACAGGAAAATGTATTTCCCCTGATTTACCGTTGATGCAGGCGGATGCCAGTAATTTACCATTTTCGGCTAACGAGTTTGACGGTGTATTTCTGGAGTGCAGTTTTTCTCTTTTCTCCGACCGCAGGAAGGTTTTGACGGAGATTCACAGAGTGCTAAAAACAGAAGGTAAAATTGTAATCAGCGATTTTTATTATCAAAACAGGCCGGGCAAGACTAAGGAAGATATGCTGGGATTACTGGACGAAACGGGATTTGCGGTTGAATATTGGCAGAAAAAATCCGACTATCTTGCCCAATTGCTGGCAGACTGTATTTTAAGCGGCAAACCAGCGGAATTGCTATGGAATTGCCTGCTGGCCAAGGAGGACAACAAGTGTTTTGGCAAGGAAGAAATAAAAAAATGGAAACCTGATTATTTCTTGCTTATTGGCAAGAAGGTTTGAGAG
>JAAYII010000089.1 GCA_012523535.1 Peptococcaceae bacterium | reverse complement strand
GTTATATATGGACTGCTTCAAAAGCGGGAAGGGTTTTTTCTCCGCTAATTGCACAGCGTCTATAATAAGCGACAGTAACTAATACTCGGAATGCACCTAGCCCTAAGCGATGTTTGACCAAAGAATGATGATAACGTTCTTTGGTGTCATTTATATTGGTGTCACTTATTATTATTTGATTAAATACACGATTTCTTTGCAGCCTATCACATACCTCGTCAAAAAGACGTTTCCCTTCACCTTTTTCTGTATCCATATTCTTTCCTACTACTGCACTTGAAGGCCAATTATCCGGCGGCGCTATCCAATCTTTTTGCTCAAAGAAGAAAGGTTCCGTCAAAATAATACACCCTACATAGGGATATGAAATATCTATGTTATTTTTTTCTCTATATCTTCTCAATCTTTCCGCAAACTCAGTATAATTTTTTGTGCCGTTTTTTCTTTCAAATGCCTCCCAGGCCAGTGAAATGGGCAGCAAAGAGTATTTAACAAAAAAACCACCGCCGACAATGGCATAGTACGGCTTTTTCAACTTAAAAAGAAACAGATCATTTGGATTTAAAGCTCTAAATGCTGTACTGCCCGGCCGCCAGAAGTTGACTTCATCAAAATTCTCTGACTTAAGATTGCAGTACCAATCATAATCAGTTAATCCAACAAACATATTTCCCATTAGTTGCTCACCCCTGAATACCATCCTGCGTTCCTGGCAATTCAAACGGTTTGCCTTCGGGGTTATATATTTTCGATTTTATTATTGGCAAAGAAACGAATTATTTCAATATATTTCGGCATTTTTTCCAAATTCAAGAAAAACTCATTTGGATTAAAAGCATACTTGCATAGAAAATACATCCATCCTTTTTCCTTAACTTCTACAAACAAAATCGTTATCTTACCTGCAAACTTAAACTTATTAAATTTAGGTTTAAATAGACCTAATTATCACATAAAACACACCCCCGACATGTCCCATAAAACACATCGAGGGCTTAGCTGGTCAGACAGATTTACTTTCATTTTACAAACCCAAAACTTTTACAAACTCTAACTTTTTACAAACCCAACAATTTTACAAATTCAACAACTCAACAATTTTACTAACTCAACATTTTTTAAGTCTTTCCCGGACTTTTTTATTTTAAATTAATCAACCCCAGTCCGGCCAGGCAAACGATGATCCCGGTTATCTTGTTCCAGGTCAGGGATTCTTTATATAACAAATATCCCACGAATATCAGGATAACTGCCAGTGCTGAGGCCTGCACAATTTGTGCCGTGCTGACCGGCCACCCTGCCTTGTAAGCATAAATATATCCTACTTCCAGGCCTACAATCGAAAAGCCGAGAACAAAGGGAGCCCAATTAACCTTGCTGTATTCATGGATAAGATTGGCATCCTTATTCAGCGCAAAATACAAAAGCAATGATGTAATGGCGCCAATCACATAAGTAATGGTCAAGGAAGCAAAAGGATTCATTTCTCCCGGCACTGACTTGGCGCAAATCTGATAAAACACATTGGATAACACGACCAAGGCAAGGGGCCAAATATAATTGAACATTTAAAGTTTCCTCCTAAATTATCGCCTGTTGCGCGGCAGGGTCCCGGCCGCCGCTTGGGCTGCGGCCCCCCCTGCTTATTCCATTTGCTCTTTGATAATATCTTCGCTGGCGGCCATGGCTTGAAGTGTCATGTCCAGGAGTTTATCGAGCTCCCAGCCGAGCTGATTCGCCCCGCGCTCGATTATTTCCCTGGAGCAGCCGGCAGCAAAGCTTTTGGTCTTGTATTTCTTCTTGAGGGATTTCAGTTCCATGTCCTTGGTGCTTTTGGAAGGACGCATAAGAGCCGCCGCCCAGATAAGTCCTGTTAACTCGTCTACGGCAAAGAGCACTTTCTCCATCTCGTGCTCGGGCGCAACATCATTGGTAACCCCGCAGCCTACAGTAACTCCATAGGCATGAGAAACAACGCTATGAATAATATCTTCACTTACACCGGCTTCCCGCAGCAATTCCGGGGCCTTAAGGCAGTGTTCCTCCGGGTACAATTCAAAGTCGATATCATGCAGCAAGCCAACTACTCCCCAGTATTCCGCCTCATCTCCGTATCCCAATTCTTTGGCAAACCATTTCATAACAGCTTCAACGGTCAGCGCATGCTGGATATGAAAAGGATCTTTGTTATACTTCTTCAATAAAGCCAATGCTTCATCTCTTGTAATATGTCCCATCATCAACCCTTCTTTCTATAAAGCTGTTCTCCCATACCATATCTTTATAGCAAGCTTTGGCAAATACTTCAAGTCTCGGCGGAAATTTTTGATGAAAAAAAACCTTTAATCTGATAAAATTAACATGATGGTAATACTAGTTTTTTACAGGCT
>JAAYII010000008.1 GCA_012523535.1 Peptococcaceae bacterium | reverse complement strand
GGGTATAGGAGATCTGACCAAAGAGGGAATACGCTATGTCAACCGCCAAAAAGGTTCCGGAACCAGGGTTTTATGCGATTATCTATGCCGTCAGGAAGAAATCGATACCGGCAAAATTTATGGTTATAATCGAGAGGAATTCACCCATACGGCCGTAGCCGCTTTGATCGCTTCCGATTCGGCCGATGTGGGGCTCGGAATATATTCGGCAGCCAAATTATATAATTTGGATTTTATACCTATTTGTGAGGAACAATACGACTTGCTTATACCGGATTATGCCTGGAACACCACCATGGTCCAACGCCTGATCCAGATTTTAAAAAGCGACGGTTTCCGGCAAAGGCTTGAAGCATTAGGCGGCTATAGTTTGGACAAACCCGGTACTGTCCGGGAGAGGTTCTAACATGAATCGCTATGATGTCATCGTCATCGGCGGAGGCCTTTTGGGTTGTTTTGCCGCTCGTAATCTAACGAGATACAAGCTTAAAATTGCGCTGTTGGAGCGCCGCGAAGATTTGTGCACCGGAATCAGCCGGGCCAACACGGCAATTGTCTACAGCGGCTATGATATGAAACCTGGTACCCTCAAAGCCAAAATGTGTGTCCAAGCGGCCCAAGGATTCGGCGAACTGTGCGCCGAATTGGGGGTAAGGTATTCTCCCTGCGGTTCTGTTATGGTCTGCTTTGGGCCCAGAGGGGCCAAAATCCTGCGTCAAAAGTATGAGCAGGGCATCGAAAACGGAGTGCAGGGGATTAGGCTGTTAAATCCCCAAGAGGTCCTCGAGTTGGAACCGAATCTTAATCCCCGGGTGGTATTGGGACTCTACGCGCCTGAGGCCGGTACCGTAATTCCATGGGAACTGGGAATCGCCGCGGCGGAAAATGCCCTTCAAAACGGTGCCGATATCCTGCTTAACTCGGAAGTCACGGATATCACCCCTCTGGAAAATGGATTTAAAGTAAGCTGCGGCTCGCAAACTTTTTGGACCCGAGGCATTATCAACTGCGCAGGGCTTGCAGCCGATGAAATCCTGGAGAAAGTATCCAGCCCAAAAATTCGTATTTTCCCTTCCGGGGGCGATTACCTGGTCCTGGACACCAAAGCCGGCGGATATATCAGACACGTTATTTTCCATGAACCCGAACAAAAGGGCAAAGGTTTAACCCTGGTGCCAACGGTAGAGGGCAATATTTTACTTGGCCCTTCGGAAGTTCCGATCGAAGACAAGGATTCCTTTGCCACCAGCAGCGAAGGTCTTGCTGAAATCAAAGCCCTGGTCTCCGAAGTAATCCCTTCTTTGCCCCTGGAGCACGTTATCCGTTCCTTTGGCGCCATTCGTCCCAATCCTTACTGGGTTCACCTTGACCCCCTAAGCGGCCGGTATGTGCCTGAAGACAAAGGCATTAATAGCTTTACCATACTGGAATCCAGTCCCGGCCCTTTTCTAAGTTTAATCGGAATTAAAACTCCCGGGCTTACCTGCGCCAACGAACTCGGTAAATACGTGGCGAATAAAATGGCGGAAGCACTGGGTGATGTTGTTCCCAATCCCGCTTTTAATCCTAAACGCCCGGCGCCTTTAAGGCTCAATGATTTACCTTTGGCCCAACGAGCCAGACTTGTTGAAGAAAATCCCCTTTACGGCAAAATTGTCTGCCGTTGCCGCAAAATAACCGAAGGTGAAATCGTGGACAGCATTCGCCGTAAACCGGGTGCCGTAACCATTGATGGGGTAAAACGCCGTACAGGGTCGGGAACAGGCCGTTGCCAAGGCAGTTTTTGTACCCAACGCATAATTGAAATCCTGGCCAGAGAACTCGGCTGTTCTCCGGCGGAGATCTGCAAAGACGGCAAGGGTTCTTATGTAATCAGGAATATGGGCAACTCGTCATCAGGAAAGAAGGCAACCCGCAATGATTGAATATGAAATAGTGGTTATCGGAGGCGGCCCCGCCGGAATGGCTGCAGCCCTAAGCGCCAAAGAGGCCGGGATATCCCGGATTCTCCTCGTAGAGCGGGAAGAGGCCCTTGGCGGGATTCTTAACCAGTGTCTCCATACAGGTTTCGGTTTAACTTACTTTGGCCAAGAACTTAACGGGCCGCAATATGCAGCCCGTTTTATAAAAAAAATAGAACAATCGGATCTCGACGTTCTAACATCAACCGCAGTTATTAGCCTGCAACCGGACGGCAGGATGATCTTATCCGGTGCCAGCGGCCTTCAGGAAATCAAAGCCCAGGCGGTAATTCTTGCTTCCGGTTGCCGTGAACGACCTATCGGTACCTTGCCTGTGACCGGTACCAGGCCTTCGGGTATTTTCACGGCCGGAATGGCCCAAAAAATGGTTAATCTTGGCGGTTATGATATAGGCTCCCGGATAATAATCCTGGGGTCCGGCGATGTGGGTATGATCGTGGCCAGGCGCATGGTGCTCCTCGGCAAGCAAGTGATTGCCGTCATAGAAAAAGAGGCCACTTGCGGAGGGTTGCTTCGCAATCAAATCCAGTGCCTGGAGCGATACGGTATTCCCCTTTGGACGCGCTGTACTGTCAGCAAAATCCATGGCACCAAACGTATTTCCGCCGTCACGGTCCAAAATTTGGAGAACGGCAAGGAAGAATACATCCCTTGTGATACTCTGATTACCTCTATCGGCTTGATTCCCGAACGGGAATTAGCCGAAGAAGCCGCAGCCGGAGGCCCGATTCCCGATTGGCTTTTTCTCTGCGGCAACGCCTGTTATGTTCACGATTTAGTTGATGATGTAACCTACGAAGCGGAACAAGTCGGCCGTAAAGCCACCGAGTTTGTTCTCAAGGTCAAAGCAAGCAATAGCAGCCAAGCGGCACATACTCATAAACAGCCGGGCAGCAGCCTATATGAAGGGGATTACCATAAGCAGCAAATTGAAATAATCAATAATCCCCAAGAAAAAACTCAAAATGCCTATTGTATTGGCTGTCCCAAAACCTGCCGGCTTATTCTTACCGCCCAAGGCTGGAAAGGAGCAATCTGCGGGCGCAAAGACCCTCTGGTATCAATCCGGAACAATTAACCAGTATGCAATAATTTATGTAAACAACAACTTAACTGAAATCCAGCGGTATCTCTTCCCATTTGCCCTGAAGCAAGTTCAATTCCAATATGCGATTTTTCAATAATTGGCCCCGCCCCAG
>JAAYII010000088.1 GCA_012523535.1 Peptococcaceae bacterium | reverse complement strand
TCGTAACCCTGCCAATTATTTTTAAGAGCATTCAAAAACTCCTAGCCGTCAACCTTCTTTTCTTCAAAAACCAATAGCTTGATAGCCGCCAGACTGTCCGCCACCGTTCCGGTGCCCACGCCCTGAACACCGCTGGTGTTATACCTTGCCCCGCCGGCACTTACATCTATGCCTTTTTCAATACAATCGTCAATCAGCAAAGAAAGATAAGGCAACGGTTTTAACCTCTGATGGGTAAGGTCCATAATGTTGACCATGCTTATTACCCGGTCGCACCAGTATTTCATCTGCTTATCATAAGCTTCCAGGACTTCGTCAAAGGATTTAAAATCTTCCAGGCTGCCGGTTCTAAGACCCAATCTTTTGCCCACACCGCCACAAACCGGCCAACGATGGCACTGGTCGCTGCAGCCCAGACACCTGCCGTCATTGATGGCCAGCTCCAAGACTTTGACCATATTAAAATAGTCCGCATCATGCCAGCCATATTGTTTTCCCGGAGCATTGGGCTCCACACAGCCGATACCTACATAGTTCCTGGCATCCTCCAAGCTCAAACCATAGTTCATGGCAGCTTTAACATAAACCTCGTCATTGAGAATTTTGGGTTCTCCCGTTCCAATTCTTATCACGTTAAATACTTTGACTTTAAACTCCCGCGGGCTGTTGGCATGAAGTCTTACAGCCATCCAAGGGTTGGGGATCCTGGTATGGGCATGGGCATCCAAAACCATAAAACTCAAGTCATTGGTAGCGTCATTGCCCTGCTCGTCAATACCGCCCACATCCAGGGCCGTTCCTCCCATCATTGTACCCCCGGCCACAACGGTATTGCCATAATCCCTTAATTTAAGCAGCTGATTCATTTTGAGGAAGAAACATTCAATTAATTCCTGGATAAAATCTTTCGTCACTGTTCCCTTTTCCATATCTCGTTTATAGAAAGGATAAAACAGCTGGTCAAACCGCCCGTAGGTTACGGAATGGCCATTGGATTCGATAAGAATAATGTTGGTGGCAAGATGATAAAGCTGAATAGCTTCCCAAAAGGTCCTGGGCGGGTTCTCGGACACCCATTCGCAATTCTCGGCTATTTGCAGCAACTCGTTCTTTCTCGTAATATCCTTTTCCTCGGCAGCCATTTCCCTGGCCAACTGAGCATACCTGCGGATAAAATAAATGACCGCCTCCAGCACAATAAGCTGGGCTTGATAGAATTCCCTTTTTTTCAGGTCTTCGGGTAACGCTGGATTCAAGGTGGCCATTTTTTCTTCAACTTGTTTCTTTAATCCCCCGTAACCCAATTGAAACAGTTTTTCATAGTTGGCACAAACATGGCCTACACCGCCATACATATACAGATCGGAGAAGTAAACCCCTTTGCCTAGTTGGGACCCTTTCAATTCCTCCTCGGTGCAGGTGGCTTTGATTTGTTCCTCAACAGTTTTGCCGCGCCAAAAATCCCCCAGTTCCAGCAATTTCTTTTTGGTCTCTTCGCTTAGCACATGCCTGTCGTGCTTTCTTTTCTCCCAGGGGGCGTTTTGTATTTCGTCCACAATCCAATTATAAGAAAACTCCGGGAAAACAGGCGCACTTTTGGCCGGCGCCGCTATTTCGCCGACAATCAGCTCATAGGGGTAGATGCGGATAGTTACATTTTTCAGTACATGGGCCAAGGCTTCCGCACATTTGATAATTTGCGGTTTGCTGCTGTGTTTTTGATATGCTTCGGTAACCAAACATGCCCGTTCATGGTCAGCACTGGGCTCAAGGGAGTTAAACCATTCCAGCATTTTGTTAATCCGCGGATAGGGGGAAGGGTTTTCTACCAAACCGGAAACTCCAACTCCCCACTCTTTGTCATATGGCTCTACCCCGCACGGACCCAAATATTCTTGATCCATCGCCATAAATAACTCCTCCTCTGGAAAACTTAATAATCGGTCGCCGTTTCTTGTTCCGCAACAAAAAATCTCATCCCTTAATATTAAGTATAAACCCTTGACAATTTTAGGCAATATATCTATACCGGTATAGGCTGCGGGAACAATAAAGGCCTTTACAAACAATCTTGAAAGTCAAGGAAAAATATGGTATTTCTACAGTGTAATACAATGCAAAATACTTTTTTTCTCTTACTAATATGAATGAAAATAATAAAACTTAACTCTACAGTCTGCCATGCAATTTTGAGTCCAAAGAAAGGTGGGTGCCCTATGACCGAAACCCGGACCATCGCCCCTTTGATCTCCGTTGACTGGTTAAAAAATAACCTCGCTCTCGATAACCTTGTTATCATCGATGTCAGAGAAGAAAAGGATTATGCCCAAGGCCATATTGAAAACGCCATTAATATTCCTTTTGATGATGAATCCCCTTGGACCGTTTCCCGAGGAGGATTGACCTTGGAAGTCCCGGAGCCTGCTGCTCTGGCTAAAACTATCGAATCCGCCGGTATAAACGAGGATTCCTTTGTCGTAATCATTTCGGCGATTCCTGTTCCACCCAATCCTCCTTATCCCTTGGCCGATGCCGCCAGAGTTGCCGACACCCTTATTTATGCTGGGGTTAAAAACGTTACCCTCTTAGACGGCGGCTATCCCAAATGGATATCCGCAGGCCTGCCGGTGACTAAAACCATTCCCCAAGTTAAAAAAGGCACGTTCAAAATTGGCCCCAACGAGGAAATGTTTGTCCAGCGGAATTATGTCGAACAGCATATAGGCAAATCGGTAATTATTGATGCCCGTACCGCTGATGTCTATTTTGGCGTCACGATTGAAGAATGTGCTGGGAAAGCAGGCCATATACCCAGCGCCAGATCCCTGCCAGCCCCCTGGATCTGGAACAAAGACGGAACCTACAAGGAAAAACAACTATTGGAGAGCATGGCTTCAGGAGTTATAGGAGAGGATAAAAATCAAGAGATCATTGTCTATTGCGGAGTGGGCGGCTTTGCCAGTGCCTGGT
>JAAYII010000087.1 GCA_012523535.1 Peptococcaceae bacterium | reverse complement strand
TTTCATCGAAAAAAGCTTTCAGACAGGAAGGGAAAAAATTCTGAAAGAAAATGTCAGGTTGGAATCTTTGGCCAGAATCCGGTCCTTGGAAGGGGGCCAAATTGTTTTTACGGATTAAGGCCGATATATGTTAGAAGTTACAATAATCTCTGTGTTATTAATAAATATTTATAAATATTTACTTATATAGGAGGATAAACTTATATGATAAAACTTTTTTCCATTCTATTATCAATCACACTTGTTTTGGTAATGGCAGTAGGTTGTTCCCAAGCTCCTGACCAAGGCCAAAATGACCAGGGCCAAAATAAAGAGGAAAAGTTGAAAGTTGGCTTTGTGTACATCGGCTCGGCTACTGACGCGGGATATACTTACGCCCATGATCAAGGACGTTTAATGCTGGAAAGAGAGCTTGGTGACCGAGTGGAGACAATTATTAAAGAGAATGTTCCGGAAACTCAGGAATGCGAAAAAGTAATGACCGATATGATTGACCAGGGGTGCAAAGTAATATTTGCCAACAGTTTTGGTTTCCAAGATTACGTTGTAAGAGTGGCGGAAGCCCATCCGGATGTTATTTTCTTGCATTGTTCCGGTAGTATCCAGGGTCCGAATTATTCCAATTATTTTGGAAGCATTGAAGAAGCGAGATATCTTTCCGGTATTGTTGCCGGGATGAAAACTAAAACAAACAAAATCGGCTATGTTGCTGCCTATAATATTCCTGAAGTTATAAGAGGTATTAATGCCTTTACTCTGGGAGTTCGTTCCGTTAATCCTGATGCTGTGGTTATGGTTAAGTGGACCAATACTTGGCTGGATGCTGCAAAAGAAAAAGATGCTGCTATAGCCCTTCTCGATGCCGGGGCAGATGTAATTGCTCAACATCAGGATACAACAGGTCCTCAGGTTGCTGCAGAAGAAAGAGGTTGTTGGTCCATAGGTTATAATGCCGATATGTCTCATGCCGCTCCCAAAGCTTATATGACCGCTCCGCTTTGGAATTGGGGCGCCTACTATGTTAAAGCCGTACAATCCATCTTGGACGGAACTTGGACGAATGAGCCCTATTGGGGTACAATGAAAGACGGTTTAATTGACTTGGCCCCGCTGACTGATGTTGCGCCCGAAGGTGCTCAGGAAGCCGTTGACAAGATTAAGGAACAGATGAAGGCCGGTACCTTTGATGTTTTTGCCGGGCCTATTAAAGATCAAAGCGGAAAAGTTGTAGTTCCTGAAGGATCTACTATACCTCTGGAAGAACAATTGTCTATGAAATGGTTTGTTGAAGGCGTAGAAGGAAAAATCGAGTAATAAGATTTCGAACAATAAGATTTTAGGTGATTTTTATGGCGGACCGTTCTATTTACGTTGAGATGAAAGATATTACAAAAAGATTTGGATCAGTTATTGCTACTGATCATATGAATTTTGAGGTTGCCAAAGGGGAGATACATGCCCTTTTGGGAGAGAACGGAGCCGGCAAAAGTACTTTGATGAATATGCTGTCAGGAATTTATATTCCTGACAGCGGTCATATTTTTATTGACGGAAAGGAAGTCAGAATAACCTCACCGAGAGACGCTCTTAAAGCTGGGGTAGGAATGATCCACCAGCATTTTAAGTTGGTAGATGTTTTAACTACTTTGGAAAATATTTTGTTAGGTTATAAAACAGGTCTCTTTGTTAGAAAAAAAGAGCAAAAAATCAAGCTGCAACAATTAATGGAAAAGTTCCAACTTGATGTTGATTTGGATAAATACGTTTATGAAATGTCTGTGGGAGAAAAACAGACTTTGGAAATTCTGAAAACGATCTATAGAGGTGCCAGGATTTTAATTCTCGATGAACCTACGGCAGTGTTGACTCCTCAAGAGACTAATAAACTCTTTAAGATAATGCGTAGGATGAAAGAGCAAAGTTGCTCGGTTATTTTTATTAGCCATAAAATGAACGAAGTAATGGAAATTGCAGACCGAATTACTGTCCTGCGCAAAGGGAAAACCATAGCTACTTTGGAAAAAGAAAGTACGAATCCCCAGGAGCTGACCGAACTTATGGTGGGTAGACCTGTGGATCTTTCTATAAAACGCATTCCGGCTTTATCTGATAACATTGTTTTTCAAGTTAGAAATCTTTCGGCTGTAAATGAGGAAAAGGTAGAAGTATTAAAAAATATTAGTTTTGATATGTACGAGGGCGAAATCTTGGGAGTTGCAGGTATAGCCGGCAGCGGACAAAAGGAGTTATGTGAAGCTTTGGCCGGCTTATATCCCATTAAACAGGGCGAGATTATTTTTAAAGGGGAGAATCTTGCCGGTAAATCTCCCAAGGAATTTATTACCAGAGGCATAAGTATGAGTTTTATTCCTGAAGACCGTTTGGGAATGGGCCTGGTGGCCAATATGGATATAGTTGACAATATTCTTTTGAAACAATATCACCACAGTAAAGGAATTATGGTTCAAAGGAAACCTGCCGCCGCAAAAGCTAAAGAAATTGTAAAAAAATTGGAAATACAGACCCCGGGAATTAAAGAACCTATTAAGAACCTTTCTGGGGGAAATATTCAAAAAGTATTGCTGGGCAGGGAGTTGGATTCTCACCCTGAATTGTTGATTACCGCTTACCCGGTACGTGGTTTGGATATCAATACCTGTTTGAAAATATATGATATTTTGAATGAAGAAAAGAAAAGAGGAGTGGCAATTCTTTACATTGCCGAAGACCTTGATTCATTGATGGGTTTGTGTGATCGAATTATGGTTATTTCCAACGGTGAAATTACAGGGATTGTTGATGCTCGCAAGGCAACCAAGGAACAACTGGGATTAATGATGCTTGGCAACAAAGAGGTGCACCATGCAGTTTAGAATTGTAATAAAATCAGAAATCGGAAAAAAGAAGCGCGTGTTAATTTTTTTAGGCTCAATTATTGCAGCCCTGATTGTATCCGGTTTATTTTTGGCTTTCTTAAACCTTAATCCGTTTCAAGTCTATATTGCCATGCTTCAGGGTTCTGTAGGAAGTGTTTACCGCATTGAACAGACTATTATTTATGCTATTCCTTTGATTATTACTTCCTTGGGTGTGGCTATTGCCTTTAAGATGAAATTTTGGAATATCGGTGCCGAAGGCCAAATCTTGATGGGAGCCTTCATGGCCAGTTATTTCGCTTTGAATTACTCTTTTCTGCCACGATTCATTCTTTTATTAATAATGTTTTTCGCCGGTTTTATCGGCGGTGCGGTTTGGGGAATTATTCCGGCTTTTTTTAGGGCAAAATGGGGTACAAATGAAACTATCATCACTTTAATGATGAATTATGTAGCTTTAAAGTGGGTGGTTTATCTTCAATACGGCCCTTGGAAGGACCCCAATGCCTTTGGTTTCCCCAAATTAGCCAATTTTGCCAAGAATGCCGTTCTCCCGGAATTGTTCGGGGTTCATATCGGTTGGATTATAGCTGTGTTGTTAACGATTTTTGTCTATTTCTTCCTTAACCGCAGCAAAAAAGGCTTTGAGATTGCCGTTTTGGGAGAAAGTGCCATTACCGCGCGCGATGCCGGAATTAATATATTTCGTACCATAATTTTTGCTATGGTGCTAAGCGGCGGGATTTGCGGTATTGTTGGTTTTATTGAGGCTTCAGGGGTAGAACAAACACTTACTAAAGATATTACCGGCGGTGTCGGTTATACGGCGATTATCATAGCTTGGCTGGGAGCTTTGAAACCCCAGTGGATGGTCCTGGCTTCATTTCTGTTTGCCATTTTGATTCAGGGTAGTTCCTATATTCAGTCGGCCTTTGGCATTTCAGCTTATTCCGCTCAACTGCTGGAGGCGATAGTGCTTTTCTTTGTATTGGGAAGTGATTTTTTTACGCGTTATAAGTTGATAATCGATTGGCCAAGCTTATTAAGAAGAACTAAGGAGAATGGGAAATGATCACAGTAGCTTTTTTTAAGGCTGCAATTATAGCGGGAATCCCACTTTTATTTGCGACCCTTGGTGAAATAATTACTGAAAAATCCGGACACCTAAACTTAGGTGTCGAAGGTATGATGCTTATGGGCGCTGTAATTGGTTTTCAGGTAGGATATACTACCAACAGCCCTCTCTTGGCCTTGCTTTTTGCTGCGATCGCAGGTGCTTTAGGAGCCTTGATTTATGCATTTTTAACTGTTAGCTTGCGGGCTAATCAAGTTGTGTCCGGCTTGGCTCTGACAATATTCGGTACAGGTTTCGCAGGCTTTGTCGGTAAAAGCCTGATGGGTATGAAAATGACGGACCAATTTAATTATTTTTTCCGCGATTTAAAAATACCTGGTTTGGGTGATATCCCTTACCTGGGAGAAATATTCTTTAATCATGATATTTTCGTTTATCTCGGCTATGTTACAGCTATTGTTTTAGGGCTTTATTTGTATAATACCGGAAAAGGACTCAATTTGAGAGCCATAGGCGAAAATCCGGCTGCTGCCGATGCGGCCAGTATTCCAATTACAAAATACAAATACTTGCATATTCTTTTAGGCGGGGCCTTATGCGGCCTCGGAGGCGCCTATTTATCTTTGGTTTATGTTCCCGTTTGGCAAGAAAACATCACTGCCGGGCGTGGTTGGATAGCAGTAGCCTTGGTAATTTTCTCCGGCTGGAATCCATATAAGGCAATTGCGGGGGCATTCTTGTTCGGTGGACTTGATATTATTGGATTCAGATTGCAGGGAACTGCAATAGCCATTTCCCAGTATATTTTTGATATGGCGCCGTATGTGGCGACAATTGTGATTCTGGTTTTAGTTTCTCTGAGAAAAAGCAAAAAGAATGCTCCTCCCAAGGCTTTAAGCGAACCCTATTTCCGGGAAGAGAGATAGGATTTCTTTTATCCTTTTCTTGTCACTGACAGAGAGTTAAGAATATGGTTTATGATTTTCTTTTGTTGCTCCGAAAACTCTGCCCCATCGGTAAAAAAGGAGAGACGGACCGCTTCCCCCGGTTCTTTGATTAGTAGCCAATATTCTTTGGCGCTAATTAAATTGCCGTTGAAATCGGCAGTCCATTCTTCATGAAAACCCGTATACTTGTTAAGTTCCAGTTTTACCTCGGAAAAAGAAACAAAATCATATGTACTTTTTGTCTTGCTGTCTTTTAGAAATCGTTCTAAATTATCGAGCAGCCAAAACTGGATGTATCCTCGATATTCGATTTCACTGTCTGTGAAATAAATATTTAGAAGCAAATCCTCCCCTCTGTCCGGGGTAAGGTGGACTTCAGTTGTTGATGGAAATTGAGCGTTTATTACATAATCCCCGCAATTGTATAGATAGGATTGAGCTGGCCTGGATATGGCTTTCACCGAGCCTTCCAAATAACAATATTGAATTAAAAGAGCTACGACAATGAAGAAAGCCGTCTGCAATATTCTGCCAGCCATCTTAGATCACCTGCAATTGAATTTAAACTTGCTTATTGTATGTTTATGAGTTAAGACTAGTATTAGTCCTAAAAATGAGCAATGAGCTTTGACTTTTTAATAAAATAAAAAGCCAGAATTCTTGCTAATGGTTAGCAAATATTCTGACAAATTAAAGATGAGCTAACTTGGATCGAGATGCGACATACTAAATCCGGTAAGCAGCAGGGCACTTTTTCGGTTCTGAAGTAAGTAACTTGACAATCTCCAAGACAGTATTCAGCCTGAATGGTTTGTGAATGATACCTTTAAAGTTACTGGATGACGGCAATTCGAGATCATCGATTTCCGAGCCGGTCAGGATAACAACAGGGATATCCTTATACTGGCTATGGGCAGCGATTTTTTCTGTAAATTCATAACCGTTGAGCTGGGGCATGGAGTAGTCCGTTAAGATAAGTGCCGGGAGCGGGCTTTTTTTCAAATACTCCAAAGCATCTGATCCGTTGGTAGCAGTTATTAAGTTATACCCGGCATTTTTTAACATGAGTGATAAAAGATTACGAATTTCTTTATCATCATCAATTACCATGATGATTGGTCCCAATGAATTTCTCCTCCTAAAAAAATGTTTCGGTTTCACAACCTTTCTTAGTATACAATATTGTAAGCAAGAAAATTGTTGATGCTTGTCAACTAATAAAAATTAATTTATGATTTGAAAGCCTGATAATAAGCCCAACATAATATAATTGGATTTGAGGTCAAAATAAGATCTATTCTGTCAGGCCAGAAGAAAGTAGAAACTCTGAGACATATTGTATAATAAAATAATAAAAAAGATTTTTAGGATAAAATAAAAATATAAATTTTTGATATAGAGATTTTTGGTAAATTTTAAGTATAATAAAATATTATATATAGCTGTTTATAGAATTTTGAAATTGAGGTTAGATTATGAATAGGAAAAGCGATTTAATACTCGACCCGCTCTACGATAAAAAAGAACAATGCATTTTATGCAATCATTCTTTTACAACAAAAAAAGTTAGATCCAGATTTGTAAAGCCGAAGCAAATAGATAGTGACTTTGGCC
>JAAYII010000086.1 GCA_012523535.1 Peptococcaceae bacterium | reverse complement strand
TTGTTTAAAAGTGCTATTTTTGAGACCGCTAAAATTGCTACCATGATTTTTTTCCTTTTAGCCGGGGCAACCGTTTACGGAAGATTCTTTTCTCTTTCACAAATTCCGGCTGCTATTGGCGAGTTTGTCGCAGGATTGGCTGTTCCGAACTGGATTATCCTGGCAATTATTATTGTTGTGTATCTGATTTTGGGTTTCTTTATTGATGCTCTGCCATTAATTTTGCTCACGATCCCGATTTTTTACCCGGTCGTGGTTGGCACCCTGCACTATGACCCCCTATGGTTTGGCGTTATACTTGTAATTGTTTTGGGTATGGGGGCGATGACACCGCCGGTAGGTATTAACTGTTATATCATGAAAAGTATGTTAAAGGATGTACCTCTTAATAGAATTTTTTCCGGTGTTTGGCCCTTTGTCATTTCCAATTTGATTTGCTGCGTGATTTTGATTGCATTTCCAATCATCGTTACCTTTTTACCCGGACTGTTCAAATAAAATTTGGATCATTTTTACCATCAATTCCGTATGTTAAGTTCAAGTGAAGGAAGAGGGTTAACATCCTCTCCATATATACTCCCCTTATTATATATTTCCCCCTTATTCCCCCTTTGGGTAGATAGCTGAAATAGCAATAATTGGGTTACTCAAAGGGGAGATTTTTGTCCAAGGAAAAAAGATTAGGTATATCTAAATTTTTTAACTTTTTTGTAAAAATTTGTTGCATTTTTTGTTTGTGATTATTATAATATAAACTGAAATAAAATATGAATTGAAGAAACCGATAAAGGCAAATCCGTCGAAAGGCGGAGACGCAAAGCTACGGGCCTAAGACCCTGCGGGGTTATGGTCGCCGGGTTGCCGAAGTGCAGTTATTGTAAAAATAATACCTGTAACGGTAACCCGTTGCAGGTTTTTTTAATTCGCATAATTTATTTACCTTATCTAATACCTTACCTTATTTAATAACAAAAGCAAACCGATAAAGGCAAATCCGTCGAAAGGCGGAGACGCAAAGCTACGGGCCTAAGACCCTGCGGGGTTATGGTCGCCGGGTTGCCGAAGTGCTGGAATACTCTTCTTTTCTGTCTTCACAGCCTCTTCCGGTCAACCCGGAAGAGGTTTTTGCTGACAGTGAAGAGGAGTGATTGGGATGTTAAATAAAAAGATAACTAGCAGACTGGTTGCTGTGATCTTAACAGGATTGTTGTTTTTAACTGTTATCCCTGTTCCTGCATTTGCTGCCTACAAAATTGCTTTTGCTACGGAGCAAATCCAAATCACTTCCCCTTCTGTCAATAATACATCCTATGACAAAGTCATGACCGTTGAAGGGACAAGCACTCAAGATCGTATCTGGCTCTGCCTGAGAGGACCAAAGGGAGAGGTTACGGTCTATCCGGTAGAAGTAAAGGACGGCAGCTTCCAAAAGAAAGTCTGGTTGCGCTTTGGTCCCGGCAAGTACACGGTCTGGGCCGGCTTAAACCCCAATTACTTTGACGGCAAAATTCGTTTTGAAGTCCTGAATAGTTCGGAGGAAGATTACTTTAACCTGACGCCCTCCGGCTATGTGGAAAGCGAAAGCCAGGTCGTGCAAAAGATTGTTGATTCTTTAATCACTGAAAATATGAGCGAGCTTGAAAAGGCCAAAGCGATTCATGATTGGGTAATAAAAAATATTGCCTACGATGCCGAAGCATATTATAATGGAGATTCCACCATGAAGACCGCCACCGAAACTATAAGCAGCAAGAAAGGTGTTTGCCGCGACTACTCATTTGTCTTTGCTTCCCTGGCCCGGGCAGCCGGGATACCGACCCGGGTGGTCTACGGGGAAGCCTGGAACAATGCGCAGCAGACTTACGAAAAGCATGCTTGGAATGAAGCCCTGGTGGACGGGAAATGGATCAGTATAGATACCACCTGGGATGCAGGCTATGTCAAGAATAAAAAGTTCGTCATCGCTTCCAGTGATAAATACTTTAATGTGGACCAGCAAAAGTTCAAACAAACCCACAAAGTTACTTCAGTTACCTTATATTGATGCCAAAAGTTAATAGTTACCTTGTATTGATGAGTTAATAGTTGTCTTGTCCTGAGGCGAAGAATTAAGATTGATGTGAAAAGAGGAGAAGAGCAACATTCCTAAGGCCACCCCTGTTTCCGTAATGGAAAGGGGGCTTTTTTTATGCGGACATTTTACGAACATTTAATTTATTTTTATAAAAAATGTTCGGATTTTTCGTTGACCAGGTTTCCCCGCTGGGGTACAATATTTCTGTAATAAAAAATAAGCTGACCAAAGATACTTGTACTAAAGGAAAATAATTGTAGCAAAGGAGGAATTATCATGGCTTCGGTGGGAGTAGTAATGGGCAGTGATTCCGATTTTGCCGTAATGGAAGAGGCCGTTAAAATCCTGCGGCAATTTGCTGTTTCATATGAGGTTAAAGTATCGTCGGCACACCGGACCTTGAAACGAACCATCCAATGGGTTGAGGATTTTGAACGGCGAGGAGGCCGGATAATCATTGCCGGGGCCGGGATGGCGGCTCATCTTCCCGGGGTAATAGCCGGAGCCACGACCTTGCCGGTAATCGGCGTTCCCATCAAAAGCGGGGCCTTGGATGGAGTCGACGCTCTTTATGCCATAGTACAAATGCCGCCGGGAATACCGGTCGCTACGGTAGGGATTAACGGGGCCCGCAATGCCGCTTTACTGGCAGTGGAGATGCTTGCCCTCCAGGATCAAAATCTAAAAGAGGCCCTGCAAAAATTCAGGCAGGATATGGCCGAGCAAGTAGAAGCCAAGGATAAGGCCTTGCAGGCCAAACTGGAATCGTAAAAATATCTCTTATGATGAAGTCTCTGGAAATAATAATTTTGCTTATAAATTTAAACTTCTAAATTTAAACTTCTAAATTATTTAGCTTCTAATCGTCAAATTAAATTATTTTATTAAAATGCCGAAGGAGAATGCTTGTGATAGAAAGATACACCCTCCCGGAAATGGGAAAAATATGGCGCAACGAATATAAGCTGGGCTTATGGCTGAAAATTGAGATCGCCGCTTGCGAAGGCTGGGCCAGTATCGGGAAGATCCCGCCGCAAGCAGTGGAAAAAATCAAGGAAAAAGCATCGTTTTCTTGGGAGCGGGTCCTGGAAATTGAAAAAACCACCCATCACGATGTGCTGGCTTTTTTGACCAACCTGGCCGAAAACGTGGGCGAGGAGGCCAAATATATTCATCTGGGGCTTACTTCCTCGGATATCCTGGATACGGCCTTGTCTTTGCAGTTGGTTGAAGCCTCCGATATTCTCTTGGCCAAAATTGACAAGCTGCTCGATGTTTTGGCGGCCAAAGCCCTTGAGTATAAGGATACCCTGCAGATCGGGCGCTCCCACGTGGTTCATGCCGAACCGATAACTTTCGGCTTGAAGTTTGCTTTATGGTATGAGGAAATGAAACGGCAGAAAGCAAGGCTGGAAGCGGCCAGGGAGGATATCCGGGTAGGGAAAATATCCGGCGCTGTGGGTACTTTTGCCAATGTGGATCCCCGCGTGGAGGAATATGTCTGCCGGCAACTGGGACTCAAATGCGCGCCGGTCTCGACTCAGATTATCCAAAGGGACCGCCATGCCTTTTTTGTTGCGGTTTTGGCCGGTATAGCCTCCACTTTGGATAAGATGGCCACTGAAATCCGCAATCTCCAGCGCACGGACGTCCATGAAGTGGAGGAACCCTTTGCCAAAGGCCAGAAGGGCTCTTCGGCCATGCCCCATAAGAAAAACCCGGTGATTTCCGAAAGGATTTGCGGTATGGCTCGCTTGATCCGCGCCAATGCCCTGGTTGCCTTGGAGAATGTGGCTCTTTGGCACGAGCGGGATATTTCCCATTCCTCCGCTGAACGGGTCATTCTGCCTGATTCGACCATCGCTTTGGACTATATGCTACATAAGATGATCCAGACGATAGAAGGGCTAAGGGTCTTCCCGCAACAAATGCTGGAGAATATGGACAAGGTTTACGGCCTGATTTTCTCGCAAAGGGTGATGCTGGCCCTGGTGGAAAAAGGTCTGAGCAGGGAAGAGTCCTATGCTTTGGTGCAAAGAAATGCCCTGAAAGCTTGGGATGCCCGTTGCTCCTTTAAGGACCTGGTTCTCCAAGACGAAGAGATAATGAAGGTTTTGGAGGCCAAAGAGGTTGAGGACTTGTTCGATTATGACTACCATACCAAAAATATAGACTATATTTACAAGCGCATCGGTTTGCTGGACAAATAGCTTACCGAGTAAATACGAGTAAAAAATGGAAGATTACCGCTAAATATAGTTGATTGCCGCAAAATAAACGGAAGATTACAACTATTTTATGGAAGGTTACCGCTAACTTAGATAATTATCGTGCTGACAAACGTCAAGCGAAAAATTGTTAAGCGAAAAATTAGGGAGGGTTAAGACATGAAAAAGCTCGAGTTGCTTTATGAGGGAAAAGCCAAAAAAGTCTATAATACGGACGACCAAAACTATTACTGGGTGGAATACAAGGACGACGCCACGGCTTTTAACGGGGCCAAAAAAGGTACCATTGTGGATAAAGGCATTGTCAACAATAAAATGTCGGCCTTAATGTTTACTTATCTGAAAGAAAACGGAGTGGACAACCATTTCGTAGAATTGGTCAGCGACCGGGAGCAAATCGTGCAGCGTTTGCAAATGCTGCCGTTGGAAATTGTGGTCCGCAATATCGTGGCCGGCAGCCTGGCCAAGCGGGTAGGGAAAGAGGAAGGATATCCCCTGCCTGAGCCTGTTTTGGAATTGTATTACAAAGATGATGCCCTTGGTGACCCCATGGTCAATGAAAGCCATGCCCTGGCTTTCGGCTGGGCCACAAAGGAACAGTTGGAGACCATGAAAGAGATAGCCTTAAAAGCCAACAAGCTTATGACCGAGATTGTGGCCCGGGCCGGGATTGACCTGGTGGATTATAAACTGGAGTTCGGGGTAAAAGACGGCAAGGTCATGCTGGGGGATGAGATTTCGCCCGATACCTGCCGTTTCTGGGATAAAGAGACCAAGGAAAAACTGGATAAAGACCGTTTCCGCCGCGACTTGGGCAAGATAGAGGAAGCCTATGCCGAGGTTTACAGCCGCATTAAGGAGGCCATTGCCAATGTTTAAAGCCAAGGTTACGGTGACTTTGAAGAAGAGTATTTTGGATCCCCAGGGCAGCACCGTGGAGAGAGCTTTAAAGAGCATGGGCTACCCGGTGGAGTCCGTGCGCATCGGCAAGTATATGGAAGTGGTTTTGGCCGAAGAGGACAAAAACAAAGCCGAAGGGCTGATGCATGAGATTTGCAGCAAGCTTCTTTCCAACCCCGTGATTGAAGATTATTCTTTTGAACTGGAGGGCTGAAGTTGAAAATCGGCATAGTACGTTTTCCGGGCTCCAACTGTGAAGTGGATTGCCTGGAAGCTTGGCGGGTAATGGGGGAAAACCCGGAAATTATTTGGCACCAGGAGACTTCGGTTAAAGGTTTTGACTTGATAGTCCTTCCCGGGGGCTTTTCCTACGGCGACTATTTGCGCACGGGAGCCATAGCCCGCTTTTCCCCGATTATGGATGATGTTATTCGTTTTGCCAAAAGTGGCGGTCTGGTCTGGGGCATTTGCAACGGTTTCCAAATATTGACCGAATGCGGGCTTTTGCCGGGAGCGCTGTTGCGCAATGCCGGATTGCATTTTATCTGCGCGCCCCAGTATTTAAGGGTGGAAAATAACGAGCTTCCTTTTACCAACCAGTATGAGAAAGGGCAGTTGATTCAAATCCCCATCAATCACGGTGAAGGCAACTATACCATTGATGACGAGGGATTAAAGCGTTTGCAGGACAATAACCAAATTGTATTCCGTTATGTGACCGCCGAAGGTGTTGCCGACATGACGGGCAACCCCAACGGTTCCCGGGACAATATTGCGGGCATTGTCAATAAGGAAGGCAATGTCCTGGGCATGATGCCCCATCCCGAAAGAGCGGTGGAAGAGATTATCGGCGGTGTAGACGGCAAAAAGATGTTTTTGTCCATACTTAATTACTGGGAAAGGAGGGCGCGGTGTGGAGCCTAAAGTTTGGCGAGAAATGGGTTTAAGCGACGAGGAATACGAAAGAATTATAAAGCTTATAGGCCGCGAGCCCAATTTTTTGGAAGTCGGGATTTTTTCCGTGATGTGGTCGGAGCATTGTTCCTATAAAACCTCCAAACCTTTGCTGAAAAAATTCCCTACCGAAGGCCCGCAAGTGCTTCAAGGCCCCGGGGAAAACGCGGGGATTGTCGATATCGGCGATAATTTGGCCCTCGTTTTTAAGATGGAGTCTCATAACCATCCTTCGGCTATTGAGCCCTACCAGGGAGCGGCCACTGGGGTGGGGGGCATATTAAGGGACGTGTTTACCATGGGCGCCCGCCCCATAGCCATCCTCGATGCTTTAAGATTCGGGCCTTTGACCGAGGAAAACAATAAATACCTGTTGAGCGGCGTAGTGGGGGGGATCGGCGGCTACGGCAATTCCGTCGGTATCCCTACCGTGGGCGGAGACGTCTATTTCCACAGCAGTTACAGCGGCAACCCCTTGGTTAATGCCATGGCGGTGGGGCTTTTGGAGCATAAGGACATCGCCAAAGGGGTGGCTACCGGAATTGGCAATCCCGTAATGGTGGTGGGGGCCAAAACGGGCCGGGACGGTATTCACGGGGCCACATTTGCTTCCGTGGAACTCAGCGAGGAATCGGAATCCAAACGTTCCGCCGTCCAGGTCGGAGACCCCTTTATGGAAAAGCTGCTAATGGAAGCTTGCCTGGAACTGATCCAAAAGGGAGCCATAGTCGGGATTCAGGATATGGGAGCGGCAGGCTTGACCAGTTCTTCTTCGGAAATGGCCAGCCGCGGCAACAGCGGAATTGAAATGGAGTTGAGCCTGGTTCCTTGCCGGGAAACAGGCATGACCCCTTATGAAATCATGCTCTCCGAATCCCAGGAGCGGATGCTGATCGTTCCCAAAGCCGGCCGGGAAAAAGAAGTGGAGGAAGTGTTTGCCCGCTGGGGATTGGAGGCCACAGTGGTAGGTAGAGTTACGGACGACGGCATGCTCCGCTTGTTGGACAAGGGACAAGTGGTAGCGGAAATACCGGTTAAGGCTTTGACCGATGAGGCTCCCGTTTATCACCGGCCGAGCAAAGAGCCGGCTTATTACCGGGAACTGAAGAGCGTCGATTTGGGAAATATAAAAATGAAAGAACCCGCGGGGGATATTTTGCTCAAGCTGCTTGCCAACCCTACCATAGCCAGCAAGGAGTGGATTTACCGTCAATACGACCACCAGGTGGGAACCAATACCGTCGTTGTGCCGGGAGGGGATGCCGCGGTTTTAAGGATACGGGGCACCTCCAAAGGGGTGGCCATGACCACGGATTGCAATTCCCGCTATGTTTATCTTGATCCCTATATCGGAGGGATGCTGGCGGTAGTGGAAGCGGCCCAGAATATTGTCTGTGTGGGGGCCAAGCCCTTGGCGATTACGGATTGCCTCAATTTTGGCAATCCGGAAAAACCGGAGATATTTTGGCAGCTGGAGCAGGCTTGCGCCGGGGTGGCCGAAGCCTGCCGGGCCCTTAATACGCCTGTGACCGGCGGCAATGTCAGTTTGTATAACGAAACCTCAGGTAAAGCCATTAATCCTACCCCCATGATCGGTATGGTGGGGCTGCTGGAGGATTTAAGCCTTGTGCTGAAAAATCAAATCCGCTCCCCGGGAGAACAACTCTATTTGGTCGGTGAACCGGAAGGGGAGCTGGCGGGTTCGGAATATTTGGCCATGGTGGAACAA
>JAAYII010000085.1 GCA_012523535.1 Peptococcaceae bacterium | reverse complement strand
CCATAGAGAATCCGCATTTCCTGAGCAGCCTGGCCGGCCATGGCCGCAACCGTATTTCGGATGGCTAAGCACATTTCTTGGGCATCTTGAGCCAAAGCGGTTTTGCCGGTCCCAATAGCCCATATCGGTTCATAGGCAATCACTGTTCTGCTCAATACAGCCGGCGATAGATGGCCAAGATCTTTTTTTACCTGTTCCTGAACAAAATCTTGTGCTTTTCCGGCCTCTCTTAAAGCCAGGTTTTCCCCGACGCAAAGAATGGGGGTAATACCGTGATCCAAAGCGGCTTTAACTTTCTTGGCAATAAGTTCATCATCTTCCTTAAAATATTCCCGGCGTTCGGAATGCCCGATAATAACGTAGGTGCAAGCCAGCTCTTTAAGCATAAGCGGCGAAATTTCTCCGGTAAAGGCTCCTTTTGTTTCATAATGCATATTCTGAGCACCGAGATGGACAATGCTCTCTTCCAGTTCCATTTTTAGCACTGGCAAATTCGTAAAAGGGGCGCAAATCAATATATCCACTTCTGTTATATCTTTGACCATATCTAAGAAACGTACTGCAAAATCTCTCGCTTCGGAAACTGTTTTATTCATTTTCCAGTTGCCGGCGATTAACGGGCGCCTATTGCCCATCCAACTCTACCCCCTTAAATGTTTATTATTACCTTTCCGGATTATAAAATTTCTTGGCAACCATGGTTTCTGTATAGTTTTTGCTTATTTTCAATTCCTTCTTCTATTTGTCTTTAAGAGCAGCCACACCGGGAAGCACTTTGCCCTCCAAGAATTCCAGTGAAGCCCCTCCTCCTGTGGAAATATGGGTAAGATTGTCTTCCACGCCCATTTTCTTAATGGCCGCCACCGAATCTCCCCCGCCCACAATAGTCGTACCCCGGCACTGGGCCATGGCCTGGGCGATCTTTTCCGTACCCCGGGCAAACTGTTACATTTCAAATACGCCCATAGGCCCGTTCCAGATTACCGTTTGAGATGCAATTACTTTGGCTGCAAAAAGCTCGCAACTCTGTGGGCCGATGTCAAGGGCATAATCATCCGGCTCAATGGCGGATACTTGCACAACCCGAGAGGGAGAATCAGCTTTAAACTCTTTGCTTACTACCACATCCGTCGGCAGCAATATTTCAAGGCCGTTATTTTTGGCTTTGTCCAAAATCTCCCGGGCCAAATCTATTTTGTCTTCTTCCACAAGGGATTTGCCTATTTCCAGGCCCTGGGCTTTTAAAAAGGTGTTGGCCATACCTCCGCCAATAATTAAGGTATCTACTTTCTTTAACAGGTTCTCGATAACGGAAATTTTATCGCTGACCTTTGCCCCTCCAATAAGAGCAGTAAAAGGTCTGGTCGGGTTTTCCAGAGCCTTACTCATAACATCGATTTCCTTTTTCATTAAAAAACCAGCATAAGCCGGGAGATATTTGGTAACCCCTTCGGTTGAAGCATGGGCGCGATGGGCCGTTCCAAAAGCATCATTGACATATATGTCAGCCAGAGCAGCCAGTTTCCGAGCAAAATCCGGATTATTTTTCTCTTCTTCTTCATAGAACCTGACGTTCTCCAGTAGGGCCACATCCCCTTCGCCCAAACGGTTAATCTCTTCTTCCACCTGCTGGCCTATACAGTCCTTGGCCATTATTACTTCCTTGCCCAGCAATTCGCTTAATCTGACTGCCACTGGGGCCAATGAATATTGAGGATTGACTTTACCTTTAGGCCTTCCCAGATGAGACACCAGAATTATTTTAGCCCCTTGGTCTCTTAAATAATTAATGGTTGGCAGGGCGGCTTTAATGCGGGTATCATCAGTTATTTGTCGATTATCATCAAGCGGTACGTTGAAATCTACTCGCACTAGTACCTTTTTCCCTCGAACCTGTACCTCATCTATACTGGCTTTTTCCACATTAAACCCTCCTTTTTGCTATTCCGGCAATTCTATATCTTAATCATTTCCAGAATAATTAACTTAAGGATTAGTTTGCCATTTATCCCCTGTCTCTATTCCAATCTTTCAAGGGCTGAGCCATAACTATAAAATTTTAAAGATCAACCAAAAAATGTTTACTCCAACATTATTATACAGTCCATTTTTTAATATAGCACAATAATATTCTTTTGTATAATTGCTTACCATTTTTTAATAGGTTTCCAAAAGGCCGGCTGCAAGAAAACCAAGAAAGGCAGGACTTCCAAACGGCCAATAAGCATACAGATAGTCAACACAAGCTTGCCGAAGGGAGCAATGGAAGCATAGTTGGCCATTGGTCCGCTAAGGCCGAATCCGATACCGACGTTGCTCAAACTGGCTATGGCAGCGGCCATGGCATCAAAGATTTCCAAACCTGTGATTGTCAAAAGAAGGCTAGCCACAAAAAAAACTATAAAATAAAGAAAAACAAACCCGCCCACCTTGGCCAAAATGTTGTAGTCCACTACTTTGTCACGGATTAGGATATTTACTACCAAACGGGGATGAATAGCCTGTTTCATTTGAGTCCAGGCCAGTTTAAACAAAACAAGTACCCGGACTATCTTTATACCTCCGGCCGTAGAACGGGAACATCCTCCGGCAAACATCAGCACAAATAAAACAAACTGGGCAAATGCCGGCCATTGATTATAATCTACAGTTGCATACCCTGTTGTAGTGGACATGGCCACTACCTGGAAAAGGGACTGCCTAACAGCGGTAAAGAATTCCATCTGTTGTTGAATCACCAGGGACAGGGTTACAAAACAAAAAGCAAAAGCAATGATTGCTCCGTACAGCTTAAACTCCGGATCGTTAAAGGAAAGTAGAGAACGGTGCCGCCAGGCATGGATATAAAGATTGAAATTGATGGCATTTAAAAACATAAAAATTACAAAGATCAGTTCCACAGCCAAGCTGTGGAAAGAAGAAACGCCGGCGGTTCTGGTGGAAAAACCTCCCCCCGAGACCAAAGCCAAGGCATGGTTAAGCGCCTCAAAGATTGGCATGCCCGCCAACAAGAGGAGTAAGGCGCAAAGCACAGTCATGGCTGAATAGATTAACCACAGCGTACGGGCCGTATCTTTAATTTTGGGCATGACTTTTTCAGCCAGCGGTCCCGGCACTTCCGTATTAAAGAGATGGACGGCACCCATGCCAATATTGGGTAGGAAAATAATAAACAAAACAATAATTCCCATCCCACCCAGCCAATGGGAAATGCTTCGCCAAAAAACAATACTGCGGGGCATTGTCTCCAAATCAGGAAGCACACTGGCTCCTGTAGTGGTCAGACCGGAGACTGACTCAAAAAAAGCATCGATAAAACTGGGGAAATAACCGGTTAGATAAAAGGCACAAGCCCCAAATAGCGAAGTTGTTAACCATATTAAAGCGACAATAACAAGCCCCTCTCGCGGGCTGAATCTTTCCTGGATCCGGCTGCCTTTCTTCAGCATAGTCAATCCCAAAAGAACCAGGACTGCAGCTGTAGGCGCAAAGCCGCGGACTGTATATTCCCGATAGTAAACCGCCGTCATTATGGGTGCTATCATTACTAAGCCGTAGGCAATAAACAGCCGTCCTAAAAGGCCCTGAAGTAATTTCCAGTTCATTTTCCTGTTCAAAAAACCTTTCTAAAAAAATTTTTCCACTGTACTGACTGTATCCGGCAGGGCAAAAACTATAGCCCGGTCATCCGGATAAAGAATAGAGTTGCCGTTAGGAACATAAACATCTTTCTGATGAACTACAGCCCCAACTAAACTGTTTTCGGGAAAGGAGACATCCTTGAGCTTCTTTCCCGCTACTTTGGAAGAAGGTCGAACGATTACCTCCATGGCCTGAGCTTTGGCCCCTTCGAGCAGAGACACGGAAACATAGTTTCCCCTGCGCACATGGGCCAAAATAAAGCCGGCTGTGATTAGCCTTGGGGACAGCACGGAATCAACTCCCACTTTTTCCATTAAAGGAATATATTCCGTTCGCCCCACCCGGACAATAGTTTTTTTGGTTCCCATTTCTTTGGCTAAAAGCGCCAGTAACAAGTTCAATTTATCATCATCGGTCAAGCAAACCACCGCGTCCGCATCGCCCACTCCTTCTTCAATCAGCAAATCAAGGTCCGTCCCTTCCCCCCAATAAACACCGCCATGTTTCAAAAATCTGGCCAGTTCTTGGCAGCGTTCCTGATCTTTATCTATGACTTTGACGGCAATACCGGCCTTTTCCAGAATAACAGCCACGTTCCGGCCTATTCTCCCGGCGCCGATAATCATAACCTGCTTTACGGGGTCCAGGACATCGGCAAATTCATCTTGAATCATTTCCAGAGACTTGGGATCCCCGACCAGAAAAACGTTATCATGGGGCAAAAGTATATCCCGACCATTGGGAATTATAATTTTATTCCGTCTTAATATTCCGGCAATAAGCACATTGTTGGGGAGTTCCAGGTCAGCTAAAGGGGTGTTGACCATAGGCGACTCGCTGCGAATTTTCAATTCCAGCAACCTTACTTTTCCGTCGGCAAAATCTTCCACTTCCAGAGCAGAGGGAATCATAAGAATCCTGCTGATTTCCAACGCAGTTACATATTCGGGGTTAATGGTCAAGTCAATCCCCAAAGAACGGTGAAACTCAATTTCTTCCCGGCTATTAGGTTCAATATCGCGAATGCGGGCTATTGTTCGAGCAATTCCCGCCTGCTTGGCGGCCATACAGGCTACCATGTTTACTTCATCACTGTCGGTTACGGCAATCATTAAATCTGCCGAACGCACGTCAGAATCCATCAAGATGCGGGGACTTGCACCATTGCCATGAATGGTCATTACATCCAGGCTGTTTTGAATAATATTGCGCCGGGTTTCATCCTCTTCGATCACTATGACGTTATGATTTTCTTCCACTAAGCATTGGGCCAAACTGTAACCGACTTTTCCGGCACCAACAATTACTACGCGCACCTGCTATTCCCTCCTAAACCGTCATGTTTTCACGAACAATACTAGATATATGCTCCCCTATTTTGAAAAGCCAATTGCCTGCTTCCAGCAAAATATTTTGTCTGACGGAAAGATTAGCGGGTTGATTTTCTTTAAGCTCATTTGCCCTTTTGTCCTCGCTTGCTTTCATTATTTCTAAGATTTCTCTTTGCAATCTGCTGTGAGCATCAATTATTACTTGATCAGTTTCCATGATCCTTAAGGCATAAGCAGAATCTCTCAGATCAAAAAACCGAAGCAAGCTTAAATAAGCAGTTGATATTGGAACGTACATAGCCTCCAACAAAGACCATTCATGCTCTGTAAGCCTAATTACTCTGTTCGGGCCTTTCTGGCCCAACCTTGCCATCATTACCAAACAATCGGCAATGGACTCCAATTCCTTGACCGTAAGTTGTAACTTGTGATTCTCTACTATTTGCTCCCTCGTTATATTGCGGCCAAACAATTCCCTGAGATAATTATTAATCTGGTTATAATACCAGTCAACTTGCTTTTCAGCCTTTTCCAATTCGTTGAGCCACCTGGCATCTCCCGAATTGAGGGCTCTGGGCAGCATTTGCAACATATGATCCAAAATATAATGCCCCAACCATCGTATTTCCTGACTGGCTTGGCTTATGGCCACAGTAGGCACTTCCAGCGCCGCTCGGGTAATGAATTTGAGTTTAAGCTCCTGCTCTTTTCTCTTGCGCTGGGGTATTAACTTGATTAAAGCTTTAACAAGGATTCGGTTGAAGGGGAGAAAAATAAGCATTGTAAAAATTGCCGAGAAAAGAGCGGCATTAGCAACCTGTATGGCCGGATTGCCACTCGACCAAACCACGAGCTGGGAAAAAGGAATGATAAAGGGATAAAGCACTATGGTAGCCACTACCCTGTAAACAGTATTAGCTACGGCCACTCTCTTGGCGTCTATTTTTTCGGTTCCCAAAGATGATATCAAAGTGGTTATGGTGCCGCCTATATGTGCCCCTATAACCAAAGGCACCATGGTTTCAACAGCCAACAAACCATGGTTAGCCAAAGAAATCAAAACCGCCATAAAGGCAGTGCTGCTTTGAAACAAAGCTGTTAATATTGTGCCCACAAGTATGGCTAAAACAGGATTTAAGCCCAGCTGGGAAAGAAAGTCCATTACTTGGGGGGAACTCCTTAAAGGGGCAAAGGCGCCCGCAAGATAAGCCATCCCCACAAAGATACAACCAAAACCGATCAATACCTGTCCCCAGAGTTTTGCTTTTTCTGTACGAATAATGAGAAGCAAAATAAACCCTAAAAAAATAGCCAGCAGAGCTACATTTAATATAGGAAAAGAAATCAGCAGCACAACAATTGATGATCCCACGGTAGAACCCAAGGATACGCCAAGAGCTTGGGACAAGGTCATAAGACCGGAATTGACAAATTCCACCACCATAACAGTTGTTGCCGCGCTGCTCAGCAAAGCAACGGTCATCACTATGCCGAACAAAGTTGCAGCCCAGGTTCTTTTGGTCAAAGATTCGAGGATAGCCTTCAATCTATTGGCCGCAATTTTTTGCAGCCCTTGGGCTGTGGTATTAACCCCATAGAAAAAAAGGCCCAATCCCCCTAAAAATTGCACTACCATGGTAAAGGAAATCATTGCAGGCTCCTGTTACTTGCTTTTTTTTCTTAGCGCAGAGGATGGAATTCTTAATTCTTCCCGGTATTTGGCAATCGTACGGCGGGCAATCTGTATTCCCTGCTCGGCAAAAAGATCAGCCAATTTCTGATCGGAATAGGGCTTGGCCGGGTCTTCCTCGGCAATGTATTTCTTTAAGTCCTCTTTAATTTTTTCCGCAGTTACTTCTTTTTCTCTACCGATGCTGCCTGCAAAGAAACACTTGACAGGGAAGAGGCCTCGAGGCGTATCAATATATTTATTGGCGGAAACCCGGCTTACAGTGGATTCGTGCAGCCCAATCGTTTCCGCAATTTCTTTCATGGTTAACGGTTTAAGGGCTGAAAAGCCATACTCCAAAAAGTCCCTTTGCCTACGAACAATTTCATTTAAGACTTCATGAATGGTTGACCTTCGATTTTCGATGCATTTTATTAGGTTCAGGCCGGCACTCACTTTTTCACGGACAAATTTTTTGACTTCCTGATCATCCAATTCACGCAGGGCTTTTTTATATCTTTCATTTATAGAGAGCTTAGGAATGTCAACTTCATTGACCAAGACCAAATATTCATCACCTATTTTTTTAATTGTAGCATCGGGTATTATATATTTGGTATCGGAACTGCCGTCGAAACGGCTTCCCGGTTTAGGATCAAGCAGTTTTAAAAGTTCTCCCATATTTTTAACTTCTTGAACCGTTACTCCCAGGGCTTGAGCTGTCTTTTTATAATAACCGGCAGCCAAATCATCCAATTGATCCAAAATTTGTTCCATTTTAGGCGGGCAATGAGGCAACAAATGAAATTGCAATTTCAGGCATTCTTTTAAATCCCTGGCCCCGACGCCGGGAGGATCCAACTGCTGCACTATCCTCAGGGCTTTTAAAGCTTCCTCCTTGGAAATTTTAAGGATTTGCCCCAATTCTTCCACACTCATGGTCAGATAACCGTTGGAATCAAGATTGCCGATAATAAACTGCGCCGTGGCAAATTCTTGCTTGGTCAGCTTCCAAGCTTTTTCCATAAAACGCAATTGCTCGCTAAGATAGTCAACCAAATTATTGTTATCCAACCATTGGCCTTCAAATACAGAGGATTCATGTTCATTTTCATATTGATTGCTCGCGATCCAATTATCTTGTTCGCGTAAAACCTCGTTTACAACACTGTCCAGCCATGGATCTTCTTCCTCATTCCGTTGTTTAACGGTTTGTTCTTTTGATGGAAAATCCTCCGCCGTCAAATCCTGTTCATAGTTTTCCTCTACTTCAAGTAAGGGATTTTCCATCAATTCATTATTTATATATTCCATAAGTTCAGGCAGAGCAAGCTGCATTATTTCCAGCGCTTGGTAGATCTGAGGAGAAATAATAAGTTTATTACTTTGTTCGATAATCAAACCCAAGCCGTTAGCCAAACCTACTCCCTCCCTATCTCTGTCTGAATCTTTTCCGCAATTTCTTCGATTCGCCGCAAACGGTGATTTACACCGGATTTGCCAATCTTAGGGTTTAATTGTTCTCCTAATTCTTTAAGGCTGAAATCAGGATGATCCAAACGCAAACGGGCAATCTGGTATAAATTGTCCGGAAGGGACTCTAAACCTATTGTCCGGTCAATCAGGCGAATATTTTCCAATAGTCTTACGGCAGCATCAACTGTTTTATTAAGATTGGCGGTTTCGCAGTTTACTATACGATTTACCTGGTTGCGCATGTCTTTCAGGATCCGAATGTTTTCAAACTCAAATAAAGCCTGATACGCTCCGATAAGGGCGAGAAATTCGAATATATGATCGCTTTCTTTAAGATAGACTACATGAAAATTCTTGCGAGCACTAATCTTCGCTTTAAGACCAAATTTATTCATTAAGCCGACAATATCTTCGGCTAAAGCCAAATCATTGGTGGTTATTTCCAAATGGTAATTTCCTTCCGGGTTGCTGATGGATCCGCCGGCCAGGAAGGCACCTCTT
>JAAYII010000084.1 GCA_012523535.1 Peptococcaceae bacterium | reverse complement strand
GAACAATACGGTATCGATTTGGAGAAAATTCTTGACGACCATCTCAACAAGCTGCGGAAAAAAGGCTATTGCGATTAGCTATGATAGATATTGCGATTAGATATAACTATGATAATTAGTTGTTATGTGATTAGTTGTTATCGGAAAGGGGATTTTGCATGTATTATCTTCAGGACCTGAATCCGGTCCAACGGCAAGCGGTTGAAAGCGGAGAGGGTCCTCTTCTTATCTTGGCCGGAGCCGGCTCCGGAAAAACACGGGTACTTACTTACCGCATAGCCCACTTGATTGCCAGAGGTGTCGATCCCTGGCATATTCTTGCCATCACCTTTACCAATAAAGCGGCCCAGGAGATGATGGACAGAATTATCAGTTTGGTGGGCAGTGAAGCCAGAAATCTCTGGGTATCCACTTTTCATTCCGCCTGTGTTCGTATCCTAAGGCGTGAAATCAGCAGGCTTCCGAACTATTCCCGGAGCTTTGTCATTTATGACGCTGCGGACCAGTTGGCTTTGGTCAAGGAATGCCTGAAAGTTCTAAACTATGATGAGAAAAAAATTGCTCCCAAGGCAGTGTTGGCGGTTATCAGCGAAGCCAAAAACAAACTGCTGGATGTGGATTCCTTTGAGGCCAGGGCTCAAGATTATTTTCAGGAAAAAGTGGCCAAAGTCTATCGCCTGTATCAGCGCAAATTGGCTTCCAATAACGCCCTCGATTTTGACGACCTGATTATGCTCACCGTAAAAATCTTTTGGGAGAATCCCGATGTGCTGGAGTTTTACCAGGAGAGATTCCGCTATATTTTCGTCGATGAATACCAGGACACAAATCATGCCCAGTATGTTTTGGTCAACACTTTGGCCCAGCGCTATCGCAATCTGTGCGTGGTCGGCGACGATGACCAGTCGGTTTACGGCTGGCGGGGGGCGGATGTCCAAAACATATTGGATTTTGAAAGGGATTACCCCGAAGCCAAGGTTTTGAAACTGGAACAAAACTATCGTTCCACCCAAAAAATCCTGCGGGCGGCCAACGAAGTCGTTAAACATAATTTTAACCGCAAGGAAAAATCTCTGTGGACGGAAAACAACGAAGGTGAAAACCTCGTTCTCTATAAAGGATGGAATGAGCACGATGAGGCTCGTTTTGTAGTCCGGAAAATCCGGGAGCTAAGCGACCTGGAAGGGCGGCCCTATGCAGATTTTGCCGTGCTTTACCGCACCAATGCCCAATCCAGGGTATTGGAAGAGCATTTGATGAAAGAGGGCATCCCTTACCGCATTTTTTCCGGCATCAAGTTTTATGAACGCATGGAGATTAAAGATATTTTGGCCTACCTGCGCCTGGTGCACAACCCCGCCGACAGGGTCAGTTTTGCCCGCATTGTCAATGTTCCCAAAAGAGGCATCGGCAAAAGCAGTGTGGACAAAATTTTGGAATATGCCGAAGAACAGGGCATGCCGGTACTCGACGCTCTGGGAGAAGCCGCCTATATCCCGGGTCTGGGCAGCAGGGCGGTAAACACCGTAACTTCTTTTTACCAGATGATATCCAGGTTTCGGGAAGAAGCTGCCAAAGGAATTCCGGTAACCGTTCTTACCGAACTTATTCTTAAGGAAACTGGTTATCTGGACGTCCTGCGGGCGGAAAACACGGTGGAAGCCGAAGCCCGGATAGAAAATCTCAACGAATTTTTATCCGTTACGGCCGAATATGACAATAATATGGAAGAGTACCTGGAAGACGCCGAACTGCAGGCGGAACAAAATATGCTGATCTTGGGAGGCTTTCTGGAACAAGTTTCCCTGGTGGCGGAAATCGACAATTATGACGAGGGCGAGGACGCGGTCAAACTTATGACCATGCACAGCGCAAAGGGACTGGAGTTCCCCGTGGTCTTTTCCGTCGGCTGGGAAGCGGGCAATTTCCCAAGCGGCAGGAGCATACTGGAGCAGTATTTACTGGAAGAGGAACGCCGTCTTTGTTATGTAACCATTACCAGGGCCAAAGAAAGGCTTTTTCTGAGTTACGCCGAGCAGAGGATGCTTTACGGCCGTATTCAAGATAGCCTGCCTTCCCGTTTTTTGCAGGAGATCCCGCCGGAAGTTATAGATATTGAGAGCGGCGAAAAGGAAATCTTGGGACGGGTGTTCGGAAGGCAGAGGGCTGAAGACCGGAGTTGGCAACCGGAATCCGGGATCACCGATTCCGGAAGCGGAAAGCAAAACTCAGGAACGGTCTGGGGCGGCGGCTCCAGCTTCAGCCGGGATAAGGGCTGGCAGGAAAAATCTTCGCCGGTAGTTAAGTCTAACCCCGATACTTTCCGGGTGGGAGACAAGGTTGAACATCCCAAATTCGGCCGGGGAATAGTGATGGCAGTTAAAGGCGAAGGTTTGGCTGCAGAGATTACCGTGGTCTTCAACGGGGAAGTAAAAAAATTGATTGCGGAATACGCCAGGTTGGTTAAACTATAGAGGGGAGAAAGTTGACAGAAGTTGGAAAGCGGATACTTTTTTTATTGGTGGGGTACGATCATGACCGAGGAACTAAAACAACGCCTTTCGGAATTGAAAGCTCAGATTGAAGAGGCCAATTACCATTATTATGGGCTTGATGATCCGATCATGACCGATGCGGAATACGATCAATTGATGAGGGAACTGCTGGCAATCGAAAAACAGCATCCGGAATGGGTGACAAGCGATTCCCCTTCCCAGCGGGTAGGGGGCTATGTTGCTTCCCAGTTCCCTAAGGTGCGCCATCGGGAACCGCTTTT
>JAAYII010000083.1 GCA_012523535.1 Peptococcaceae bacterium | reverse complement strand
CGGCATAACCATCGGTTTGGGCAGTATGCTCGGTTCAGTGGATAAAGTCATGGGTCAGGGCAGTTCCCAATATACCGGTAAAAAGACTGATATAATGATTCAAGGGGAAGGATACTTTGTTTTGGACACGGAGGCAGGCCTTGTTTATACCAGAGTCGGGAATTTCGACTTTGATAAAGACGGGAATTTGGTTAATGTGGGTACCGGAGCTATAGTACAGGGATATCAATACGATGATGCCGGTGGTTCTTGGGGCACGACTTTAACTGGCATTAAATTTTCTCTGGGTTCACTTTTGGATCCCACTGCAGACCCGGATGATCCTGCCACTTATAAACTGCAAAGCTTTAGCATCGGCCAGGACGGGGTTATTACCGGGGTGTATTCCAATGAAACCGATTCCTTGACCAGACCAATGTTTAAAATAGCCTTGGCCATATTCTCCAATCCTAGCGGGCTAACCCCTATCGGAAATAACTTTTATCTAGTAAGCAACAACTCGGGTGATGCCGATATCGGAGATGCGGGAATAGGGTGGCGCGGAAAAATTATGCCCAATTACCTGGAAATGTCCAACGTCGATCTTTCCCAGGAGTTCACGGATATGATCGTTACGCAACGCGGTTTCCAGGCCAACGCCAGGGTTATAACCGTATCCGATACCCTGTTGCAGGAATTGGTTGATCTCAAGCGTTAATCAAAATTTGGCAGGATTTTGGCTTTTTTAAGAGAATAAGACAAAAAAGAAGTTTGTAGAAAGAATTTTGGTATGGAATTCTTAATTTAAGACAAATAAGTTGTTTATTAGGTAATACACTGCCAAAGGAGCTAAAGCTATGCGTTTGTCGTCCGTATATCTTCAGACCATACAAAATCAATTGGATAAGATAGCCAATAATCTGGCCAACAGTGTTACTCCGGGATTTAAGCAGCAATTGCTTAGTTGGGAAGAAAGCTATGACCGGCAAGATAGAGCCAATACTGTGGCTCAATACGGCGGTCTTCCCTTAACCGGTTCACCGGTACTCAAAGATAATCTATACGTCGGAAAAAGATATGATTTTAATCAAGGCTCGTTGACGAGCACTGATAATAAATGGGACTTGGCTATTATGGGCGAGGGGTTTTTCCAAGTGCGCACCGGGAACGGACAATTGGGCTATACCCGGGCTGGAATATTTATGGTGGACAGCGAGGGAAATATTGTCAACAATCGGGGGATGTGCTTGGAACCGCCGGTAATAATACCTGCCAATGCTTATAATATCTCCGTTGATGAAAATGGAATAATTCGCGGCTCATTGCCAAATGATGATGAGGATATTGACGATTATACAAGTGATTTTACCGACGATGAGGATGGAGCCGATAATGTGGTAATTTTTGGCCAAATACCTCTCTTTAAGTTTGTTAATCCGGACGGCCTGGCTCCGGTGGGGGATAATATCTTCCTGCCCACCGAATCATCCGGCCAGCCCCAAGAAGGAACAGCCGGCCAGGATGGCTATGGAATCATTAAGAGTTCCATGTTGGAAAGCTCGAATGTTGATCTGGTAAATAATATGACTTCTTTAATTCAGATGCAGAGGGCTTACCAGTTTAAACTACAGCTGATTAAGGACCGGAGTGAAATGAGTTCTGTAGCTATTTCCATGAGGGGGTAATTATGGTGGATTGGCTTAATGATTCTGTTTTAACCTATCTGGAAGCCGGGCTTGACGGGTTGAGTCTTAGACAAAAAGTTTTAGCCGATAATATCGCCAATGTTGATACACCCGGTTTTAAAAAGTCGGACCTTGATTTCGAAAAGTATTTGCAGGCTTTCATAGATAACCGCAGGGAAATGAAGTTATCGCCGATCCGGACAAGTGCCAATTTTTCTCCCCTCCGGGTTACACCCTATAATTTTGTGGAAAAAGATCAAAGCACCAGTTTGCGCAACGACAACAACAATGTGGATATTGACTTGGAAATGACTAAATTGGCCCAAAACACAATTCATTACAATGCTTTGATTACTGTTTTGACTCGTCATCTTGACATTCTGAAAAGCGTTGCCAAGGGATAAGCCGACATTGCGGGGTGAAATTTTTTGATCAAAGGATTATATACTGCAGCATCCGGAATGCTTCTCCATAGCTTGCAAAGTGATACTATAGAGCAGAACTTGGAAAATATTTATACTCCCGGTTACAGGGCGGAAAGTGAAAGAATTACTTCTTTCCCGAGGATGCTTGTTCATCGCCTGGATCCTTCTTCAGGAACAAGGCTTGCAGAGAGGACTGCCATAGGGTTGATGGGAACAGGAGTATATTCCGCCCGGAAGTTATACAGCACGGAAATGGGTAATCTTAGGGAGACCGGTAGAAACACCGATTTAGCTATTAATTCTTCAGGCTACTTCGTGGTCGAAACTTTGCAGGGAGAGCGGTATACCAGAAACGGTCATTTTGAACTCGACGCCTCTGGCTTGTTAAGAACAGCAGGAGGAAATCTTGTTTTGGGGGAAAATGGGCCGATCGGGCCACTGTCCGATAATTTCAAAATCAAAGAAGACGGCACTGTAATCAATGTTCAAGTTGTCACTGTGACTGATGAAGATGGAATGGAAAGAACAATTGAAAATGAAGTTGTTGTGGATAGACTGCGGATAGTAAATATCCCGGCTGAGGACCTTGAACGGGACGGGCTAACCAGTCTTTTCAGTACCGCAAACCAGCCGGTGGCTGTTCCGCGGGAAGAAATAAAAGTTGTACAAGGTTTCATAGAAGAAGCCAATGTTGACATTAGTGCCCAAATGGTTAAGATGCTTGAGGTTATGCGCTCTTACTCAGCTAATCAAAAGGTGATTCAGACCAGTGATAATCTATTGCAAAAAGCAACCAATGAGATAGGCAAGGTATAATCTGCAAATAAGGGGAGTTAGGAATTTTGGACAATCAAACCGTAGTTTTTACTGTGGGAAACGAAGAATATGGACTGCCTGTCCAATATGTAAAGGAAATTACCCTGTTAACTGACGTTCATCCTTTACCGCAAGCCCCTTTTTATATTCAGGGATTAATCAACCTCAGGGGACAAGCGTTGCCTGTTGTGAACTT
>JAAYII010000082.1 GCA_012523535.1 Peptococcaceae bacterium | reverse complement strand
TTAAACCTTTGAACCAAATCAGCAAGGTCCTGGGCAAGCTGGGCCTGATTTTGAGCTACCCTGGCCACTTCTTCCATAGCCTTGGCGGTCTCTTCTATGTTTACAACTATTTCTTCGGTATTTCCCGTCGCTTCGCTGATCGAACCAGCTACAAATTCCAACGAACTGTTAACCTGTTCCACCGTTGCCAGCATCTGCTGGGAAGTGGAAGCATAATTCTCAACCAAATCCCCTATCGTTTTGGCATCAATGGCATATTGTTTCCCTGTGTCCACCATTGCCTTGTAATCAGCTATGACTTTATTGTCCATAAATTGCAGTATTTCAGACGAATTGCGGCAAAGAAGATCAAAGGCTTGTTCCACTTTATCGATTAGAGTCTGGATGCCTGTGACAGTATCAGCCGCCTGCTCAGCCAATTTCCTTACTTCATCCGCCACTACCGCAAACCCTTTGCCCTGTTCCCCGGCTCTGGCGGCTTCAATGGCTGCGTTCAAGGCCAACAGGTTGGTTTGTTCCGCTATTTCGGAAATGGTCTGGGCCATCTGGACTATCTCCCTCACCACTTCCCCTTCGCGTATGGCATCCATTATTCCCTTTTGTTTTTCCTGATAAATCTCCTGGGCCTCCCGGCTGGATGCCTGGGCATCGGCGCTCATGCGTTCGGCTCGGGCTTCTATTTCCTGCACCAACCTGCTGCCCTCTTGCGCCTTCTGGGAAAGCTGGGTCGCTCCTCTCACAATTTCCTGCCCCGCCGCCTTGACTTCCTGCGTGGAAGCCGAAGTTTGCACCATCCCTGTCTTTATTTGCTGCACTGCGCTGTTGATATTCATTCCCTGGGCGGTTACCTCTTCAGCCGAGGCCGACAGCTGCTGGCTCGATGCGCTCATGTCCCCTGCCGTATTGATCACTTGTTTTATCATTTGACGCAAATTCTGGCTAATCTCGGCAAAAGCCTTACTCAAAACCCCTATTTCATCCTTGCGCTGCAAATATTTCTTCGGTATCTCGGCGGAAAAGTCCCCCACCGCCAAAAGCCGGGCATGGCTGACCATAGCACCTATAGGCTGGCTGATAATCCGCCCGATGAAGAAACTAATAATAATAGCCAAAACCAAGGCAATTGCAATCCTGACAATTGTTTGCCAACGGGTAGTATCGTACGTTTCATGTGAAGAATAGACTAAGTTGTCAACACTGGTTACAGCTTCCTGCTTAAGAACTTCAATTGCGCTCTGAACAACGTTTCCTTGAGAATCGATTTTTGTAGTGATTAGATTGACTCCGGCTAAATCCCCGGCTCTGCTCGCTTGGATTAACTCATTGATACTGCCCGCCAAAGCGGCGTAATTGGTAGTATAGGAATTAACAAATTCCTTTTCTCTATCCGTTAAAGCAAAAGACTCGTAGTCTTGGAGTAAGGTCTTGTTGTTTTCAGCCAATTCATCAATTTTTTGTACGTATTGATCAATCGAAAATAAATCACCTTGGTAAGCATTTGCTTTCCAGGCAATAGTTTTAACGTTGTTTTTTATTTCCAGGAAATTATTGTTTATATTATCCAACAGACTAAGTCGGGCTATGGCGTTCTTCCGTATACTATCCACATTATTGTTTACTTCGGCCAAACTAGCAAGCCCCAACACTCCGGTTACGGCAATAATAACAGCCATCAGGAGAAAACAAAGTAAAAGTTTATTTCTCGTCTTCATATTCAAATACCATTTCATCGATGTTCCTCCTATTATTTCCTATAAATAAAAAAAAATAACATTAATACACATTTTCAACTAAATCATAAATTATTTGTCCAATATTGTCAAATATTAGCAATTAAAGGAATTTTGTCCTCTAGTTGGAGTGATGGTTCTTCATTTCTTCCATTAACTTCTGCACCGCTTTTTTTTCAATCCTGGAAACATAAGATCTTGATATGCCGAGGATTTTTGCTATTTCTCGCTGTGTTTTTTTAGGCGCATTTAATAGGCCGAAGCGCAGCTGAAGTACCAAGCGTTCCCGCTGAGACAAACACTTCAGTTTTTCCAAAACGGCTTTTTGTTCAAATTCGTTCTCCACCTGATCAGAAATGGCATCAGGATCAGTTCCTAAAACATCGATGAGATTTATGGTATTGCCTTCCTTATCTGTACCGATCGGATCATACATTGATACCTCGCCCCTGGACTTCTTAAGAGAACGAAGATACATCAAAATTTCATTTTCAATACAGCGGGCGGCATAGGTCGCCAACCGGGTGCCTTTATCAACATTATAAGTATTGATCCCTTTAATTAGGCCGATTGTGCCGATTGAAATAAGATCGTCGCTATCTTCTCCCGTTCCATCATACTGTTTAACCAGATGAGCAACAAGCCTCAGATTATGCTCAATCAACTTATTCCTGGCATTTTCCACCAATAGCTCATCGGGAGGCTCCGCCTCCGGGTTTTTGTAATCGGCCAATATTTTCAAATATTCGCTTTCTTCCTGCTCCCCCAAGGGTTGAGGGAAAGCGTTGTTGTTGATATATGAAACAAGCAGGGTGACCCCTTTAATTATTGATAAGGCCAAACCCACCAGAAAAGCTTCAATAATCATTTTTTGCCAACCCCTTTCGCACGTCTAGTAAATAACTATGCGCCGGAGAAAAAAATACTCCCCGTCGGGGTTGGAAATTTTACGAAAATGGCAGGCTCAAATCAAGCCTGCCTGAAAGGTTTTACGCTTAATCATTATAGGAATAACAAAACAGCCGCATTTTAGCGTTTATTTGATCTTCCTCTTGCTGAAAACTAATGCCGCTCAGAGTAAAATAATACGCCGGGTCTTGCTGTAATTCACTAATAAGAGCCATTACATTGTTATACGAACCTTCACATTGGAAGTCCAACGGCAACAGCTTATAAAGGCCTTTATCCTGAACATCTTCGAAATTCAGGCTGATCGGCACAACCTCATTCTTTTTTGCCTTGTTGTAAACTGCAACAATGATTTCCGGCTTGTCCATTGATTTTGGAACTTTTTCGCTTAAGGATAAAATTTGAGCCCTTAGAGCAGCATCCTGTTCTTCCAGTTGGGCATAATGGCGATAACCTTTCTCCATTTTAACCAAAAAGGCAGTTCTTTCTTCTATACGGTCTTTTTTTTCCTCAAGAACCCTTAACTGAGGGACAAAAAGGAAAACCGCATACAAGGCCAATAAGGTTACCCCTAAAATAATTGTCAATACTGTCTGCCAATGAGTGTTTTGTTTTTTAACCATCTTGGCTTTTTCTCCTGTCATTTTAATCGCAAAAATAACTCCAGCCTTTGTTGCTGCTTATGCAGGAAAACAGAGCGGATGTCAAATTCTTTAAACAGACCCGAATTTTTAAGATTATCCCTAAGTTGAATTAAATCAACAGGTTTATCGCTGGTTATTGTCATCTCAATGGTGTTGTCTTCTGCCAACGTAAAAGAAAGCATCTGGGAGGCGGGAGGCAAAAGCCGTATAATTTGAGCAATAATAGCTTGAGGATCTTTTTGGTTATCAACCATCATTTGAATGAAAGCTTTCATATTGGAGGCCTGGGCCTGCAGCTCAGTCACCTGCTGATCTAAAGCGGCAACATCGTTATAATCGGCTATTCTCCTCTCCAGCTCTTTTAATTGATAATCAAGCTTGTATTGCCATAACCAAGGTACCGAAGCTAAAACAACAATCAACAAAAAGCAGACCATAAGCGTTAGATCTAACCGCTTGCCGTCTGCCAACGGGGATAATTTTTGCTGTACAATTTTCCACCTTTGGGCATAATTAAACTGTTTTCGACCCTTCATCTAATCCTCCCTTAAGGCAAGCCCGTATAAACAGCCATACTTTGGCCAGTCCAAGTTAAATTTTTCATCTTTAGCTTTTACTTTAGGTTCCCAGCCGGGAAAACCGACTACACTGTCTATTCCTAATTTCCGGGATATAATCTCAGGCAAATGAGGCAACAAACAGTACTCCCCAGTTAAATAAATATTGCCCACCTTGTTTCCGTAGTGGCTGTCCGCGTAGGAATCCAAAAGTTCCGCCAAGACGGAAACTAAGGGGTTTAATAAGGATTCCGCCTGCTGAAAAGAATTATTAACGCGGGCTGAAACATCCTCCGACCTCCACTGCTGACAATCATCTATTTCCTGAGATTTCCCCAGATCGGTTTCCGCTAGTTGGAGACAAGGCACTTTTTCCTTGGGAATATATAAATCCTCAAGTAAAAACTCTTTAGAAACTGCCATAGGCCTATTATTATTTATTAACGCAGTTTGTTCCGATTCTCCCTTATCCTTAGAACTGTGCGGCTCCGATGCTACAGTGAAAATTTCTTCCTTAGCCGACCTTTCCTTCGTGAGTATTGTTGCCGCAACCTCTCGCCAGAAAGAATCATCATTTAGGGTTAAATCGTCCAGATTATTGCATTTTATTTGGTGGCTCCCTACCTCAGCTAAATCGGGTTTAACCTCATCCGAATCAGATTCCACTTGATCTTGAACCGGGATCCTGTTAAGCAATTTCCCGGCGGGTAACCATCCGTCAGCTAATTCCTTTTTTGCTTCTAGGCCGGCAGTTGGCTTTGCCAAGCAAGAAGCGATGGCTTTTAAATTTATTTTCAAGTCGGAATATAAAAAGAAAACCCCTTGGTCCAAAAAGATAAATTCCACTCTGTTTTCGGAAAGATTGACGATGGCCATGTTCCCGGAAAGATTATTGCGGGCGGCTAAGGTAGAATAAAGCCTGGTTAAACAATCTATCGACAAATCGATTATCTTGGGTTCAAACCCTATGTATTGACACAAAGACCAAATCCTGGCCAAATTTTGTTTTGGCAAAGCCGCCAAGAGAACATCTATCATCGGCTTTTTCTGTTCGTAATACTTATTAATAATTTTGTAATCTATAATATAATCATGG
>JAAYII010000081.1 GCA_012523535.1 Peptococcaceae bacterium | reverse complement strand
TCTTCAATTCTGACAGATAATTGAATACTATTATTATGATAAAAATCAGCCAGATAAACCGATATGTAGTACATAAAACAGAGGATTACCAATGAAACATAAATTGTTTAATTATCTATTTACCCTCGCGATTATTGCCGTAACCATCTATATACTTGCATCCAGCACGGAATTAGGGATCATTCCGGTTCTAATCAAAATAACCGATCTGAAGTTTCTCTGCGGCGGTTTTATTTGCATGTTACTATACTGGCTAAGCGACATGTTGATTATTAAAACACTTTTTTCCTTTGCTCAAACCCGCCAGTCTTATCTGTCTTCTTTTAAACTAACCATGATTGGTCAATATTACAATCTTATAACTCCTTTTGCCAGCGGCGGTCAACCGGCCCAAATCCTAACAATGACCAATAACTTAAAATTGTCTGTAGGACTGGCAACATCCCTTACAATTAGCAAATTCTTGATTTATCATATAGTAATCACCATTTTTCCTTTATTTATGTTAATCCTAAAACCGAGCTTAATTCTGGAGCAAACCGTTATTGGTAGAACCATAATCTTTGTCGGAATGATAGTCAATCTTTTTGGCTTGCTGCTTATTATCGGACTCTGTTTTAATAGCAAAATAGTATATAGAATAGTTCTACTCATAGTCACAATACTTCAAAAATTTAAATTGGCCAAAAATATTCAAGCAGCAGATATTTCTCACCATATAAATGTATACAAAACAAGTCTGAACAATTTTTTAGCCAATAAAAAAATCCTGATTTTAGTATCAGGATTTTGTCTGGTCCAAGTAACCGCCTATTTCAGCGTAACATATTTTGTTTATCTTTCCCTGGGGTTGTCCCAGGCCTCCTTGCTGGATATTTTGGCTATTCAATCCTTACTCTATACGGCCATCAATACCATTCCAACCCCGGGCAACGTTGGCAGTTCAGAGGGACTGTTTTATCTAGTCTTCGGTATTGTATTCCCCTCCAAGCTCATAATATATGCCATTATCCTCTGGAGACTGATTATTTATTATTTTAATCTGGCGGTAACAGGACTCTTTGTATTGTTCAACCATTTATATTTACGCTTTATAACCAACCGGCAAGGCAATCTCGCCAAATAACAATAATAAAAGTCAAATGCAAGCGCACAAACTGTCAAACATAATTAATGATATCTTGGGAGGTAATTTTATTGCCTTGTTATTTAGCGCTTGGAGACTCACTGTCTACCGGCTACGGGGTTGAATTAAGTAACTCTTTTCCAGTGCTTTTATATCAAAAACTACTGTCACTTTACCCTGGCCTCACTTATAAAAACCTGGCAGTCAACGGCTATACTTCAGACCAATTAACCTGGTTAATCCGCCAGCCGCAAATAACCCCTTTTATTACCGACGCTCAACTGATAACAATTACAATCGGGTCCAATGATTTATTGAACTCAATTCCCTCGTTTTTATATTCCAAAAATCCGGCCGCCAGTAATAAAAATAAAATAACGGAAAATTTTGAACAAAATCTCAACATTATTGGGCAAACAATAAGATCTCTAAATATGAACACAAAAATTAAAATAGCTACGCTCTACAACCCGCCGTCCTTAGATTCCATAGAATATGCCCAGCAAATCCGAAATTTGGCAGATAAGCTGAATAGCATAATTCAACGCTCTTCGGTTGCATTTGGAGCGCAGGTTATATCTTTAGACCAATTATTCAAAAGTAAAGAAAACAAAGTTTTGGGTCCTGACCATTTGCATCCAAACAGCTATGGTCAATATCTCATGGCCCAGACTTTTGCCCTTTAGGCAAAAGATTTCCGGCTTTATTGGCATAATATTATCCTGTTTTTACTTGTAACTTTGGCTTGGCCGTATCAACTCTTCTCATTAAGCATCAGTTAACACAATGATAAATTCTTCGCCGCTCCATCGGGGTTAAAGAGTCATTGTGGCCAACGTTAGATCGAATAGACTATTTCTGGGCCTGTTTTCTTAAAGTTTCGGCCAAATCCCAAGCCGCACTTTCTTCCCCCAGCATTCTGGCCAATTCCTGGATTCTTTCTTCTTCCCCCAGTTCATAGACCCGGGTCAAGGTACGATCGCCAACCACAGTTTTCTCAATACCAAAGTGCTTATCCGCCACTGCTGCTACAGAAGCCGAATGAGTGATACATAAAACTTGGCGGTTTAAAGCAATTTTTTCCAGTTTTTCCGCAACTCTTTTAATCGTTCGACCACCCACACCACTGTCTACTTCATCAAATATAAATGTATCTACTTTTTCCACTTGGGACATAAGACTTTTTAGCGCAAGCATAAGCCTTGACATCTCTCCGCCGGAAGCCACTTTGATCAAAGGTTTAGGCGGTTCACCCAAATTGGCGGAAAAATAAAATTCAACCTGTTCCGCTCCATCCTGTGAAGGTTCGGTTACCGGTGTAAACATAATTTCCACTCTGGCTTCAGTCAACCCTAAATCTCGAAGCTCTTCTTCCAAACTTTTCTCTATTTTCTGAGCTTGAATCCCCCGGTAAAGACTCAGTTTCTCGGCTAAAGCGTTATATTCTGCCAGTACGTCTTTTTTCTCTCTTTTTATATTTTCGTTTTCTTCCTGTAAGTGAGAAATCTCTTCCAATTCCACTTCCATTTCTTTTTTCTTAGCCAAAACCGCATCTATATCCAAAGCATACTTTCTAAGTTTATGAAGTTCGGCCAATCTGGTCTCAATCTGCTCCAGTCTACCGGGCTGAAAGTCCAAATTCTCTTTATATATTCTTAAATCTTCAATAAAATCTTCCAAATTATAGTATATGTCTTGCAATTTGGAGTAAAGAGCCATATTTTCCGGATCCAGGTTGGTAAGCTCTTCCATGTTGCGCATAGCGGCACCGATTTGATCAAAAGCCGCCATATGAGCCGATCTATTTTCGCTGTCATATAATAATTCGTAAGCTTCAGTGACTAAACTCACAATTTTTTCAGCGTTTAGTAAAAATTTTCTTTCTTTTTCCAATTCTTGTATTTCACCGGGTCGGGGATTAATTTGTTCTATTTCTGCAATCTGGTATCGCAAGAGTTCTTCTCTTCTCTCACGGTCTCTTTCCGAACGCAATAATTCCCTTTCCCTGGCCAGAACTTTACGGTAGCGCAAAGCCGCTTCCTTAACTTTTTGCAATAATCTCTGGTGTTCTTCCCCACCGAAACGGTCAAGCAACTCCCTATGATTTTCGACAACCAGCAGGGACTGGTGCTCCATCTGTCCATGGATGTCTACCAGCCCCTCACAGAAAGTACGGTATAAGTTCAGAGGAACTGTTCTTCCCTGGACTCGGCACAGATTTTTCCCGTTGATATTAATCTCCCTGTATAAGAACAGCATCTCATCCTCAAAACTATATCCTTCTTCTTTCAAGAAATTAATAATGTTGTCCGGAAGATTAGTAAACACTCCCTCCACGCTGGCTTTGGTTTTATTGTGACGAATAAACTCACTGCTGGCTCTGCCGCCAAGCAAAAGGCCGAGAGCATCGACCAGCATAGATTTGCCTGCTCCGGTTTCGCCGGTAAATACTGTTAATCCTCTATCTAATTGTAAATGAACATCTTCCATAAGGCCAAAATCTTTAATCCGTAATTCCAAAAGCATGAAATTACTCCCTCCTTAGCTCTGTCGGCTTTGCCGTCGTTTGCCAGCCTAATCAAATCATACTGTCAAGACGCTCAAGTACGGTCTTAACGGCTTCTTTTGGTTTTACCAACAGGAATATAGTATCATCACCGGCTACCGAACCAATAACTTCCTTCCAATCCGCATTATCAAAAAGCAAAGCCAAAGCTTGGGCATTGCCGGGGATAGTCTTCACTACGACAATATTTTCGCTGTAATCGTAACTGACCACAACCTCTTTTAACATCCTTTTCAATCGTTCCTGGTAACTGATCGGAAGAGAATCATTGCGCAGCGCATAGCGATATTCATCTCCTCCGCTCGGGACCTTAACCAGCCCCATCTCTTTAATGTCCCTGGAAATTGTAGCCTGAGTAACGGCAAAGCCTTCTTCCAAGAGCCTACCAGCAAGGTCTTCCTGAGTTTTTATTACTTCGTTGGTAATTATCTCTCGAATTTTTTTTTGCCGGCGGGCTTTCATCAGTTTTTCCTCCTATTCTTTTCTATTATTATCCAGTATGGGGACAATTCCTTTTGATTAAGGTAAATTCCTTGCAAAACGCAAAATTCCTTTTTTTCCAAAGAGGTTAGATAATTCAAAAGAGCTTCGGATTCTTCCAAAGCATGATCATGAGCGCGATATACCGTAATGACCATCAAACCTTTATAGGTATGAAGATTTAAGGCCTGCTTCACTGCCTGCACTGTTGTTTCCGCTCTGGTTACAACTTTACTGCTACTGCCGGGCAAATAGCCTAAATTGAAAACTGCCGCTTTAATACCCGGAGGGACATAAGCACTAATTTGGGAATGGGAAGCCTTAATGATTTTCACTCGCCTTTCCCAACCATGTTTATTTATTAATTCACGGGTGGAAGCAAGGGCTTCTTCCTGGATGTCAAAAGCATACACTTTTCCATTATCACCAACGCATTGAGCCAAAAACAAGGTGTCCCGTCCACGTCCTGCAGTGGCATCAACTACAAGATCGCCGGGTAGGATAACGGCTTTTAAATAATTGCGCAACAGGGTTTGGATATCCTGAATACCCCTTGGACCTAACCAGTTACTGGAACCATTGCTATTGTTATTGCCG
>JAAYII010000080.1 GCA_012523535.1 Peptococcaceae bacterium | reverse complement strand
CTTCTAAGTGATGTGGCGTCAAAGTTGGAACAAGTTTTTAAAACTATCCAAGCCAGCAGGGAAGAATTAAGTAATATGGCCCGCTGGGATGAAGATGATGAAAACAACAACAACAATGAAGAGTAAGAAGGAAGAATTTCTTTTATCTTTTATCACTCGAAAACACAAGCAAACAAAGCAGGGCGCAACAAATCATGAATAACAGCAAAAAGCCGAAATAAACGGTGCTCCACTGCAAGGAATAAAGCCAGAGCGGTGAACCGCCGCTTAGCGTAAACGGTAGCATGGTGGGAAGCACTGTCAACTTAAGATAGATTTGACTGATTATAAGGGCTAAGAAGCTATGCAGAATCCTGCCCAGAACAAAGGGGAAAAAGCGCAAATCAGTAGCTGCGGTGAAACTTGCTACTTGGGCGAATACGGATAGTCCTCCCCAGCCCAGGATAAAGGCTATTGCTCCTATTTGAAGATGGAGAGAAGAGAAATTATTGACAGCGGCTTTACAGCCCAAAGTGGTTTCCAAAAAACCTTGAATAAAAGCATTTCCGGCTGCAGGGGAGAGTTTCCCACCGGTTAGAAGGGAAATACCCTCGGTTAATTTGGTAACAATGGGCAGGATGTTGAGCATATGAGAGATTACCGCAAATAAAACGATAAATCCTCCGACTAAGAGTATGGTGGAAATGCTTTCCCGGATAGCTTCCGCCAACAAATCGCCAAAAGGTTTTTTATTTTTTTTCTGAACGGACTCCATTTCTTTCCAGGCCTGACTCAAAGAAAAACTATATTTATTTTGGAAAGGCTGAGGTGGTCCATAGAAGCGAAAAATCAGACCGACTATGATGTTGGCCGTATAGACCGAGCCGGCTATAATTATTCCCAAGGCGGGATTGCTCAACATGCCGGAAGCAACCGCACCAAACATGAACCCGGGGCTGGGATTGCTGGTAAAGGCGAGCAAGCGTTCACCTTCATATTTGGTTATTTCTCCTGCCTGGCGCATCTTACAGGTAAGAATTGCCCCGATAGGGATGCCCGAAGTGTGGGTCATGGCAATTATAAAGGATGCCTTGCCCGGGAGGCGGAAAAGAGGACGCATTAACGGTTCAAGCAAAATGCCCAGAAAATGAACAAAACCTTGTTTCATTAAAAGATCGGAGATAATAAAAAAAGGCAGCAAAGCCGGCAAAACGTAGTTGGCCCAAAGAATTATGCCGTTTGATGCCGATACGAGTACTTCTTGAGGATAGACAAACATAACGGCAATTAAGAAGAGAAAAGGAATAACTTTCAATAAGGTAGACACCCTATCACCTGCCTGTTTTTTTGTTGATCTATTTGATAAATATAGATATTAGTTGATGTATATGAGCAGGGAGGTTATCAATTCGAAAGATTATGATAATTCGACCTGTTGTTTAATTTTTCTGGGAAATGTGTTAGACTAATAACGGATTTTATCGTCCCTAACGCTTGAATATTTGCCCGCTATGTGGACGGAGAGAGAGAAAGGGAGTTGTTTTATAATGAAAGTTCTGGTTATTAACTGCGGGAGTTCATCTTTGAAGTATCAACTGATGGACATGGATACGGAAAATGCCATTGCCAAAGGACTGGTAGAGAGGATTGGCATCCCGGGATCTGTTTTGACCCATCGGCCGGCGGATAAGGAAAAGGTAGTAATTGAGGGCGATTTGCCGGATCATGTGGCAGCCATTAAAGTGGTTTTGGATGCTATTCTGCATCCGGAGTACGGTGCTGTTAAATCCCTGGATGAAATCGACGCCGTTGGACACAGAGTTGTCCATGGAGGAGAAAAAGTAACCAAATCAGTACTTATCGATGAAAATATTAAAAACATAATAAGAGATTGTGCAGAGCTTAGTCCGTTACATAATCCAGCCAATTTGGCCGGAATATTGGCCTGCGAAAAATTGATGCCCAAGACTCCTCAAGTTGCTGTTTTTGATACGGCTTTTCATCAAACTATGCCTCCCGAATCCTATATGTACGGTTTACCCTATGAACTATACGAGAAATATCATATTCGCCGTTATGGTTTCCATGGAACTTCACATAAATATGTAAGTCAAAGGGCGGCCGTTGTGCTCGACAGAAATTTGGAAGATTTGAAGATCATAACCTGCCATCTGGGCAATGGTTCTTCCATATCAGCGATAAAAGGCGGCAAATGCATCGACACTTCCATGGGCTTGACTCCCTTGCAAGGATTAACCATGGGCACCAGGTCCGGGGATATTGATCCGACCATCGTTTCTTATATTATTGAAAAGGAAGGTCTAACCGCTCAGGAAGCCAATGATTTACTCAATAAGAAAAGCGGCGTGTTAGGTCTATCCGGGGTTAGCAGCGATTTCCGGGATATCGAGCAAGCCGCCAAAGCCGGCAATTACCGGGCTCAACTGGCTTTAGACGTATTTGTGCATGATGTTAAAAAGTATATTGG
>JAAYII010000007.1 GCA_012523535.1 Peptococcaceae bacterium | reverse complement strand
TGAACTGGAAACACCGCCAAGACAATTGACGGAGGAAGAAATAGAAAAACTTTTGGGACTGGCGATCAGCCCTCCCATTATAAAAGTCAGGTATAAAATTGAAGATGAACAGGGTTTAATCTGGGAGTTGGATGTTTATGAAGGAGAAAACAAAGGATTGATAACGGTGGACGTCGAACTGCCTGCCGAGGATTATCCAGTACAATTTCCATCCTGGGTGGATCGGGAACATGAAATAACAGAAGACAGACGTTATAATAATTTTAACTTAAGCCGTAGACCATACTCCCACTGGATTTAGGAAGTGGGTTATGTACTGGGATCCGTTTGACATTAGTATTTTCTCATTTTACTGTGTATAATAAGCACAAAGAACCGAGAGTATTTTAGTATTTGGGAGGAATTATTTTGGCCAAAGCATTGCGTAGTAGAGAAGAAATCCCACAAGAAGATAAATGGAGACTGGAAGATATATTTGCTACAGATGAAGAATGGGAGAAAAAATTCAAAGAAACAGAAAAGCTTATTACCCTGGCTGAAAAGTACAGGGGTAATCTGGACCAAAGCCCGGATATGTTTATCGAAGGAATGGAATGGGCCGACAAACTGAGCCTTAACCTGGAAGACTTGTATACTTATGCTAAAATGCGCAGGGATGAAAACAATAAAATAAGTCTCTATCAGGGTATGGCGGACAGGGCCGGCATGCTTTCCGTGCAAGCAGGTAGTGCCATGTCATTCATTGTACCTGAAATTTTGGCTATACCGGATGAAAGGCTGAATCAACTGCGCCGGGATCCGCGGATGAGGCTTTATGATCACTTTTTGGACAACATAATACGGCAAAAAGAGCATGTTCTTTCTCCTGCCGAGGAAAAGTTGTTAACCGAAGCAGGTGAACTCGCCGCCGCACCTGGAACGATCTTTAGTATGGCCAACGATGCCGACTTGAAAATCGGTTATATTAAAGATGAAAAAGGGCAAGACATTGAACTTACCAAGGGTAATTTTATCAAGTTTATGGAGAGTAAAGATCGGGAGGTAAGGAAGAACGCCTTTACTACCTTTTATGCCGCTTATAACAAGCAAATTAATACATGGGGAGCAATGCTTAATGCCAGTGTCAAAGCTGATGCCTTTTTTGCCAGGGCCAGGCGCTATGGTTCTTCCCTTGAGGCGGCCTTAGATGACGATAATGTTCCACTGGCGGTTTATGATTCGCTTATTGAAACTGTACATAGCTTTTTGCCCGAATTTCAAAGATATCTCAAATTACGGAAAAAAGCCCTGGCGGTTGACGAGCTTCATATGTATGATATCTATGTTCCTTTGTTTCCGGAAATAGATGCCGACATTCCCTTTGCCGAAGCCAAGGATAAAGTAAGGGAAGGCCTTAGACCTTTGGGCCAAGAATATCTGAAGGTCTTGGAACAAGGTTTTTCCAACCGATGGATAGACATTTACGAAAATGAAGGGAAGACAAGCGGCGCTTATTCCTGGGGGACTTACAGCAGTCATCCTTATGTATTGCTCAACTATCAGAATACTCTTGATTCCCTGTTTACTTTAGCTCATGAGATGGGACATGCTCTGCATAGTTATTTCTCCAATAAGAATCAGCCACATTTATATGCCGGCTACAAAATTTTTGTGGCCGAAGTTGCTTCCACCCTTAATGAATCGCTGGTTATGAAGCATTTAATAGATACTACTGAAGATCCGAAGAAAAAGGCTTATCTTATTAACCATTACTTGGAGCAATTCAGAGGAACAGTTTTTAGACAAACAATGTTTGCCGAGTTTGAAAAAATTATTCATGCTGCAGTGGAAAAAAATGAATCCTTGACAGCGGAGACACTTTGCCATATATACAGAGAATTAAATCTTAAGTATTTCGGCCCGGACGTCGTTGTCGATGAACAAATTAATATTGAGTGGGCTCGTATACCTCATTTTTATAATGCTTTCTATGTTTACAAGTACGCCACCGGTTTTTCGGCCGCCATTGCTTTGTCTCAACAAATTTTGCAAGAGGGCGGACCGGCAGTTAAGAGATATCTGGACTTTTTGTCCAGCGGTGGTTCCGATTATCCTATTGAGCTATTGCGCAGGGCCGGTGTCGATATGGAAAAACCTGAACCCGTAAGGCAAGCGCTGGATGTGTTTTCCGACTTGTTAGATCAATTGGATGATTTAATCGATAAAAAATGTTAGATGGATAATTAATAAATCTGGGTATTAGAGGTTCCAGAGGTTTGAAGTAAAAAACAAAAGAATTAAATTCAACAGATAGATGGAGGTAATTATTG
>JAAYII010000079.1 GCA_012523535.1 Peptococcaceae bacterium | reverse complement strand
TTGGAAAAAATATGTTTTGATGCGATGCTTTCTAATGCCAAACACACGAATTTATTGTATAATTATACCAATTTAATCCGCAAGCTATGCTTTGAAAGGATTTACAACTATTGTTTGACAATAAGGGCAGTTCAGAGCGGGAATTAACTCTTGTCATCTAATTCGTCAGGCTAACCACTAAGAAATAGTTTGAAAAACTTCAATATTTTGAAAAAAATAATATTTATTAACACTATTTTCTTGTAAATTCATGTTACGATTAGCTTTTTTTATTGTTTGATAAATACAATAGTGGTAAAATCAGGTGAGAAATGAATATATTCGTTAGAAAATAAGTATAAATTATTACCAAAATGCATATGGTAGCTTTTTGCTATAAACTACTGTTAGATAAACCATCCGAGATAATTGGTGGGAGGGAAAGAGAGATTGTTGCTGGATAACAAGATCAAATGTTTTTTAACCTTGGCAGAAACACTGAATTACACCAAAGCGGCAAAACAGCTCTTTATGTCCCAACAAGCCGTGAGCAGATGTGTTTCTGCCTTGGAAAATGAGCTGCAAACCTTACTCTTTGTCCGTACCACCCGTTCCGTAGAGCTGACTCCAATTGGTAGAATGTATTACAATTTGTTCTATGACCTTAACAAGGAGTTCAACGAAAGGTTAAAAATAATTAAAAGGGAAGCCGATAACAGCAATTTTAAAAAAATTTTTCTCGGCGTTCAAAGTTATTTAGATGTCACCTCAATTATTAAGGCAATTTCAGAAATACACAAAATAGAACCCGAATTAAACATAGAGGTGGTTCGCTATTCTCCGCCTTTGCTGATGGAACATTTCTTGAACAATAGGTTGGATATTATTTTGATCCTGGATCGTTTCTTACAGAAAGACAGCGGCCTCAATAAAGAGGAATTACTATCGATTCCTTTAGTATTGATGGTATCCGCCAATAATCCCCTCGCTACTGAGGATGCAACCTTTGAGACTTTTTTGAACATGCCCTTTATTTCCGATCTGTTGGAAGGTGAGGATAACCTAACACATAGATTGCGGGCTCAGCATGATATTAAACTTTGGGGTCTTTCCCCGGAAAATATAATTTGGGCTTCCGACCGTGATTCTGCTTACACTTATGCAGAACTTGGCTATGGTATTGTGATTGGCATTGAAATGAGCTGTATTGCTCGCAACCGCAATCTTAAAATGTATAAAACCGGAAAGTATGAATCCCTGTGGCTCATTCGGCGTGAGAACTGTGATAATCCTATGATGGAACAGTTTATTAAGATATTGAAAAAGGAATACCGTCTTTATCAGAAAAACCTATCAAAACCTCACAAAAAGTTGACAAAAACTTCAACAATAGATCTTGGAAAGTTGGCGCAGGGCTAATGTTCGAGAATTCAAAGTTTAAATTAATTTTATTATTATTTATTAAGTTAAGTTTTCAACCGTAGACACTTAATCGTTAGTTTGCTGCTAAACGATTGAGGTCTACGGC
>JAAYII010000078.1 GCA_012523535.1 Peptococcaceae bacterium | reverse complement strand
CATATCCCCGATAGTGATGACGGTTACGGTTTACACCATAACATTATTGATAGGGCCGCTCAGAATATTGTCAGTCTGATTATCACAGTTGATTGTGGTATAACGGCGGTTGAAGAAATAAAATTTGCTTCAAATTTAAATATTGATATTATCATTACTGATCACCATGAACCGGGAGAAATCTTGCCCGAAGCCTTTGGAATTTTGAATGCCAAAGTAAAGGATTCGGGTTATCCTTTCCGCCATATAGCCGGAGTGGGAGTAGCTTACAAGTTAGTTCAGGCATTGTTTCTCTATTATGATTTTCCGGTGGACTCATGCGGTACGGAACTGGATTATCTTGATCTTGTAGCGTTAGGAACAATTGCCGATGTTGTTCCCTTGATCGGTGAAAATCGCGTTTTGGTTAAATACGGACTGCAGGTGATGGAAAACTCCAAACATCCCGGCCTGAGAGCATTATTGGAAGAATGCGGGTTAAAGGGCAAAAAACTAAAGGCCGGACAGATAGCTTTTATAGTTGCTCCACGTATAAATGCAGCCGGAAGAATGGATACCGCCCGTATGGCTTTAAATTTGTTGTTGGAAGATGATTTTGAAGAGGCCTTGTTTAGGGCCAAAGAGCTGACTGCAGAAAATCAACGAAGGCAGGCCGCGGAAAAAATAATTCTTGAAGAAGCTGAGAGTATCCTAAATCAAGGAGAAATTCCTCCTGTTATTGTTCTTTCTTCGCCTGCCTGGCATCATGGGGTAATTGGTATTGTAGCCTCAAGACTGGTTGAAAAATATCTGCGCCCGGTGTTTCTGATTTCCGAAGAGGAGGATATTGCCAAAGGTTCGGCCAGGGGGATTGAGGATTATAATGTAATTGGAGAATTAGCTAAAGCCGACAATCTGCTGCTTAAATACGGCGGACATAAACAAGCTGCAGGTTTTACGCTATTAAAAGAAAACATTGATCCCTTGCGACAATTTCTTATATCAAGCTTTTTAACCCAAAAAACGGTTCCCAAACAGTATGTTAATATCGATGCTCTTGTTAGTTTGGATCAAATTGATTTTAGTTTGGAAGAAGAGCTTGCCCAAATGGCCCCTTTCGGAGCCGAAAATCCGGTTCCTCTATTGTTGGCTGAGGGTTTAACCGTTTCAAAGGTTCAAACTGTAGGCAAGGAAGGGGAACATTTAAAAGTAGTCTTGGAAAGCGGAAATAAATATTTGGAAGCCATAGGTTTTAAAAGGGGTAACGAATATGAGGATCTTGCGAGCTTGAAAAAAATAGATCTTGTATATACCCTGGAGGTTAATGAGTATTATCAGGAAAAGAGATTGCAGGCCGTGATCAAGGATTATCGACCGGCAGGGGCAAACAAAAGCGAAAAATCCATTTTAAAATTGCCTGTCGGCATGATCGAGAGCATGGACGAGACAGCCGCCGCTTTGGAACAGGAACAACAAGAAGAAGAGCAGAAACCGCGTTTAACCAGAGAAATGCTGGTTGGTTTTTACAAACAGCTGAGGACATTTTCCCGCCCAAATAATATACTTAATTGGAACCCTGATTCTTCTAAACCGGAACAGATTGATATGCTAAAGGTATTGGAGGAACTGGGAATAATAAGTTGGCTGGGCGGCACCGGCCCGTACCTTTTAAAAATTAATTCAGAAAAAAGAAACAATATAATTAATTCTTTACGCTTTCGCATCTTAAACAATTAATAAAATGTTTTATAATAGAAAGTAAAATTAATTATAGCCATTCACCATTAGCCAGAGGTTAGTTTATGTATATGGAAAAGCTTAGGAAAATTTTAGAAAACAATAATGCCCAATATAATATTGAAAAAATCGAACAGGCCTATGAATTTGCAGCTGAGGCGCACAAAGGTCAGCTCCGCAATTCGGGTGAAGAGTATATTCTTCATCCGTTAGAAGTAGCCTGTATATTAGCAGAGCTGGAAATGGATGACAGCACTATAATTGCTGCTTTATTGCATGATGTGGCCGAAGATACGAGCAGAAACCTGGACGATATTCGAAAGACTTTCGGTAATGAGGTTGCCAGGCTGGTTGACGGCGTTACAAAATTAGGCAAGATTGAATATAAAACCAAGGTTGAAGTACAAGTCGAGAACCTGCGGAAAATGTTTTTGGCTATGGCCAAGGATATTCGTGTCGTATTGATTAAACTGGCAGACAGGCTTCATAATATGAGGACTCTTAACTATCAGACTGAAGAAAAACAACTGGAAATTGCCCAGGAAACAATGGAAATATACGCCCCCTTAGCAAACAGATTAGGTATTTTCCGGATAAAATGGGAGCTGGAGGACCTGGCCTTTCGTTATCTCCATCCGGAAGCCTATTATGACTTGGTGGAGAGGATTGCCCTTAAAAGAAAAGAAAGAGAAGAGCAAATTAATCAGGTAATAAGCCAGCTAAAAGCTAAACTGGATGAAGTAGGGATTGAAGCCGATATTGCAGGGCGTCCTAAACACTTTTACAGTATTTATAAAAAGATGACCACTCAAAACAAAGAGCTTAGCGAGATTTACGATCTTACCGCTATTAGGGTAATAGTACAGACTGTAAACGACTGCTATGGAGCTTTAGGCATTGTCCATACACTTTGGAAGCCTCTACCGGGAAGATTCAAGGATTACATTGCCATGCCCAAACCTAATATGTATCAATCCTTGCATACCACTGTGGTCGGCAATTTAGGAGAGCCTTTTGAAATTCAAATCCGTACCTGGGAAATGCATCATACGGCGGAATACGGAATTGCCGCGCATTGGAAATACAAAGAAGGCCGAAATGTGGAGGGAAATTTTGAACAAAAACTGTCCTGGCTGAGACAGCTTTTAGAATGGCAACAATGGCAAAACTATTCCCGGGATGCCGGCGAATTTATGGAGTCGCTGAAATTTGATCTCTTTGCTGACACGGTGTTTGTTTTTACGCCAAAAGGCGATGTCGTAGAGTTGCCTGCCGGATCTTGCACCATAGATTTTGCATACCGCGTTCATACCGGTGTTGGTCATAGCTGCATTGGGGCTAAAATTAACGGCAAAATCGTGCCTTTGGAGACTAAGCTACAAAACGGTGATATTGTAGAAATTTTGACTTCTAAGACCCCCCAGGGTCCCAGCCGGGAT
>JAAYII010000077.1 GCA_012523535.1 Peptococcaceae bacterium | reverse complement strand
GGACTTTTGGTCTTGCATTCCCATTCCCCCACATCCAAGCATTCCAATTAATAATAACGAGATCCCAACAACTAATATACCAATAATTATTTTCATCTTTTCTTCCCCCTGATCCAGATTTCTTATTTTTTTCAAACTTCTCATTTAATATTGACAATTAATATCGGCTAATCTGTCAAAAAACCGGCCTTAATTTTCCATTACCTCCATTCAATTTCATCAACTTACATGTTTATCAACTGCATATATAGTCGTTTGCTTTATAAGAAATCTGACCCGAGGGTTAAAGATGGCTTGGGTCCGGATGTTGCGAATTTAGTTGGACGATTAAAGAAAGCCGCTGACAAAATCAGCGGCTTTGTATATTGTGTCCTACTCTATAGTACCAGCTGGTAAAGAAAACGCATAACCAAATCTTCATAATACTGCATTTTGGGAGCAATTACCGGTTCCAAAGCACCGTTTATATCCGGATGGGTCTTCTTATATTCCGGCCAAAGTTGATAATACTTGGAGCGAAACTCAGGAATGGAAACTTCAACTTTGGGATAAGTTTTGTCTTCCCCGGCGGCGGGTTCCCCGGGATTGTCATACTTGGCATACTCCATAACATATTCCAACACGGCGGTATAATTCTCCAGATTGATATCGTCCAGTAACAAGGGGCTTTTATCAAAGCGGAAAATATATTTGCCGCCCGGAGCCAGGATATCTATCAACTCTTTAGCCTTGTCAATACAAGCCTGGCGGGAAGTGGTTTTCAACATGGCCACCGGATAAAAACCTGAAATAATATGTTTTTTGCCCAGCTTATCTTTTACTTTTTGCGGATCGCCATATTCAAACCACAATATTGTGTTAGGCGGTAGTTCATACAAATAATCCAAATAGCGCATCCAGTCCTGCTCGCAGAATAATAAGCTGGGTTGTCCGGCATTGGCTAAAGCATGCACCAGTTTATAGAGTGTGGGCCAATAGAGCTTCTCAAAATCCTTGGTCCTAAGATAAGGGCCCATATGCAGCGCAATAAAGGTGCCCCCGTATTTGGAAGGATTGGGAGGTAAGCCGTTCTTAAAGGCCAAAGGCAGGATTGCTTCACAGGCTTCCGCTATCTTTTCGGGACAACGCCTGATATCCATGCTTATACCGCGAAATCCCCTATTGAAATCTGAAAGGTAATCAAAGGGAGCGGTGCATCCCCCGAGTGATCCCGGAGGAGGCACGTAAAAACCATATTTCTCAATCATTTTGCCGTCAATGGCCTGATATGTTTCCGCATAGTCGTAGTAAGCTTTAACCGCTTTGGCCAAAACTATGGAACGGGTTACAGGGTCGGTATCCAATTCCGGATAAAGTTTGGGTATTACTTTTTCCAGAATAAAATCATATGGGTTGCGAATAAAGTCGTCATATTGGTCTTCTTCCATGCCGGAGATTTCCGGGTGCTGAATAACTCCCTTGGAACTCATAACAAAAGCCTTGGCATTTAATATTTGCAAATGGGCCGGATAACGGGCAAAACCGAAAGGATAAAAATCGGAAATAACCAGTTGGCAAGCCCGATCGTATATTTCCTCCATGTTTTCCAGAGTCCACTGAGTCTCGCCTAAGGTGTATCCGGAATATTCAATACACAATTCCAGCGGCAAACTGGTGGCAACAGGCACTCTTCGCGGTATTTTACCGTCATAGACCGCCTCTATGATTTCCTTTCTTTCCTGCCGCAATTTATCTAGATCCGACATTTTACCGCACCTCTTAAATTCTTATTAATAACGGCCCAAATCCCTAGCCACAAAGTGAGCGGTGTTTGTGGCGTGCCAAATATTCCTGGGAGCAACGCAGTCACCCAACTGGTAAAATTCTTTAGTATAGCCACGCAAGGAATCCGCCTCGTCCCACCGCGGTTTTTGACCCACAGCATAGACTACGGTATCGGCTGCAAAGAGTTTGCGCCCCGATTCCGCTTCCGGGTAATAATTGGGCAGGCCGAAACGGAAGTTTTCGGACGGTTTAGCACCGGTAAATTCACCGATTACACCCTGTTCGTTGATTTCAACAACTTTAGTGGCCGGACTGATCTTGGTACCGTATTTCTTGAATTCCAAGCTTAAGGCAAGACCCTGCAAATTGTTGCCTCCGTCGTTCAGCTCAGGCATCATTTCCAGGATAGTGCACTCCCGGCCTAACATACCCAGATAAACGGCCAACTCCATCCCAACCAGCCCGCCACCAATTATTACGACCCTGCGCCCGGCTTTTTCCGGTTGAGCATATATTTCCTCCGCGCTAAAAACGTTGGCTCTGTCAATACCCGGAATATCCGGTTTTATGGGACGAGCGCCCAGGGCGGCCAGAACTATGTCCGGAGCTATTTTTTTGATCAATTCCGGTGTAACCTCGGTATTTAAGAGGACTTTAATCTTGGGATGGCGCTCAATAAGCCTGGTTTGAAGAGCTATATACTGCATAAGTTTTTCTTTAAAGGGTACCCGCTCCTCGCATAAGAGAGCGCCCCCCAGCCTGGAATTTTTCTCCGCCAGAACAACGGTATGCCCACGGTCGGCACAAGTAAGAGCCGCTTGCATGCCGGCCATGCCTCCGCCGGCGACAAGTACTTTTTTGAGTACGGCAGGAGGATTATTGTTATACTTAATTTCTTCCTCATTGCCGATCTCGGGATTAATGGCACAAATAATTTTTTCCCTTTGCATGCGGTGGGAGAAGCACCACAGGCAGCGCATGCATTTTCTGACCTCATCCTCTCTCCCGGTTTGTAATTTAACAGGCATATCGGGATCACAGATTAGGCCGCGGGCCAGCTCAACAACATCGGCCTGGCCGGAGGCGATAATCTCCTCCATAAGATCCGGCTCGGAAAGCGCTCCCACTGTGGCTATAGGGGTATTTTTGACATGTTTTTTGATTTCAGCGGCATATTTGACATTAACCCCGTCTTCCAAAAACATACTGGGGTGAGTAACGGTGAAAACGTCCATTACCTCATGGCTGCCGGCCGAAACATGGATTAAGTCGGCATGCCCGTCCAGGAAAAGGGCTTGCTCAATACCTGTTTCTACCCCATAACCGCCCTCAAAGACTTCCGATCCGGTAATTCGAATTTCCACCGGGAAGCCCTTGCCGCAGACTTGATGAATACGATCACAAATGGCCACCGCTAAGCGAGCCCGATTTTCAGGCGTACCGCCCCACTTATCCTTGCGGTTATTGCTCTTGGAGAAAAATTGGGAAATCAGCCAGCCATGGCCGCCATGGACAGTGACCATCCCAAAACCGCAGCTTTTGGCATAAAGAGCGGCCTTGGCGAAATCCTCGATGATTCTGAGAATCATCTCCTCTGGCATTTCCTTAATTTCCTGGCCGAAGGGCGTCTCGCCGGCAACGGGTCCATAAGCCTCATATCCTTGACTATAGGAATAATAAGAGCAGTTACCGCTGTGCAGAATCTCCATGGAGGCCACCGCCCCATGGCGGTTTATGGCGTAAGCCAAGTCGGTTAAGACCTGTCTGTTAGTCTGATCCCACAAATTTATATGGCTGGGGCGGGACATGCCGTCCAAAGAAGGACAAGCGTCGCCGATGCAAACTGAAGCCGCCCCGCCGACAGCCTTGCGTTCATAATAATTGATGCAGTCCTGAACCGGAGATTCAGCCACCCCGGTAGGAGAATTAAAAATACGGTTGCGGAAAAATTGCTTTCCCAAAACTATGGGCTTAAACAAATGGGAATAACTCTTTTTACTCATTTCGCTTTTCACCAGCTTTTATTTTTATAATTATTTTCAACCAATTGGCTTGTATAGGCTTCCTAAAACTTGCCTATATCCAGCGCTGCAAAATACGCGGAATGAATGGCATTGACCACCTTGCCCACCTTTCTGCAGTCGCCCACTTGAGCTACAAAAGGAGCCTTGTTATAGAGCTTGAAATATGGCTCATCGTTGCTCTGCATGCCCACGGCATAGAACACACTGTCGGCTTGAACAGAATATTCTTGGCCCTCTTGCTCATATTTAACGGTTTTAACCTTACCGTCAACAATTTCCAGACAGCGGGCCTCGGTAATTGTCTTCAAGCCCAATTGTTTTACTTTAAGAGCCAAGCCGTGACCATAACAGTATCCGGCCTCGGGAGCAATTTTATCGAGCATTTCCAGCACGGTTACCTTTTTGCCGATATTGGCCAAGTGCAAACCTGCTTCCACACCGACCAAACCGCCCCCGATAATCACAATTTGCTCGCCCTTTACAAGCTCCGGTTGGAAATAAATGGCCGAAGCATGATAAGCATGTTCAATGCCTTTAATGGAGGTAGGCACAATCGGGGTACTGCCGGTGGCCACAATAATATGATCAGGCCTGATCCGCTCCAGCAGTTCATCATTAACTTCCTTGTTGAGCAAAACCTTTATCCCGCTGCGCCCCACACGGCGGATCAAATATTCTTTATACTTACGCAGTTCGTGTTTTAAACTTTCATTATCGGTGAAGCGCAAAAGCCCGCCCAAGGCATTCTCCTTTTCACAAAGAGTGACTTCGTGTCCCCGCTCGGCAGCCGTAATAGCCGCCTGCATGCCTGCCGGACCGCCTCCGACAACCAGCACTTTGCGCCGGAATTTGGCTTTGCCGATATCTTCTCCGAAACCATAACGGGCTTCCCGGCCGATCAAGGGGTTGACGCTGCATTCCAGATGCCGCTTGGCATTGTCATTGTCGGTACAGTTGAGGCAGCGCAAACAGGGTACGATTTCATCAGTACGGCCGTCAAGGGCTTTAGCCGGGAGATAAGGATCGGCAATCAAAGCCCGGGACATGGATACCCCGTCCGCTTTACCGGAAGCTATTATCTCTTCGGCCTGAGCAGGATCCAAAATGGCACCGATCACAAAAATAGGAATATTAATCTTGCCGGATTTCTTGATGGCCTCACTGAGATCCACGTTCACGCCCAGCGGCGAATAAGGTGTGGTGAAAAAGTTGGTAACTCCTTCGGCACTGATCTCAGCCATATCGATATATTCCTGGGCTTTTTCCAAGAAAACAATAATGTCGTCTACCGTGAAACCATTGGGTACCCGCTCCGAACCGCTCAAACGAATACAAACGGCCTGATTGGGCCCGACTCTTTCCCGTACCCGTTTAAGGGTCATAAGCGGAAATCTCATGCGGTTTTCCAGACTTCCCCCGTATTTGTCGGTACGTTTATTGGTGATCGGGGAAAGAAATTGAGGGAAAAGCCAGCCATGGGCCATATGCAGCAGGACAGTATCAAATCCGGCTTTTTTTAGCCAGAATTCAGCCTGGGCGGCAAAAGCTTCAGCCACGTTCTCCATGTCCTGTTCCGTCATCTCTTCCACTTTTACTCCCATAGCATTAACACAAGCTACAGGACCCTTAATGGGACCTTTATTATACTCAGGTCTGGCATTCATACCGCCATGGGTCAGCTCAACACAGGCCACGGCGCCATGTTCCTTGATGCAAGCTGCCATTTCCGAAAATAAGGGCCAGTTATCGTTGCTGCAGTCCATACCGGGCGTATGATTGGCGCCGTCACATACCGCAATTTCCCCCAGGGTAACCATTCCGGCCCCGCCCCGGGCTTTATGCTCTAAATAGCTGATATAATACTGGGTTGGTCTTCCGTCCACGGTATGAAAAAGCATGTTAGGTGCGGACATAATCCTGTTCCTGAGTGTCAGACCTCTGATTTTAAGTGGCTTAAACAAATGAGGATAAGGTTGGGTATACATAGAATCACCCTTTCCATGAAGAAGTTATATATTTAAGTCCAATCCAATATCAATTGCGGCATTAAAGCCTTGCATAACGGCATTCTGCAAGGTTCCTCTTTCTTTGGTGCAATCGCCCACAAAAATAACTTCAGGAGCGAGGTCTTGCATTTCCTCCATTACTCCCTGTCTTGGCCGGTAGCCCAAAGCAAGAACCACCGTATCACAACCAAGCTCTGTCCGAACTTGTTGCTTATCGGTCACAATCGCTCCCTTCTCAGTGACCTCTTCCAACTTAGTGTTAAGCTTGATCTCCCCTAAGCATTGTCTTTAAATGGATTAAATTCATAGCCGGGTAGGGACCATGAATCTCCTCCCAAGAAAGCATATCAATAACAGTTACATTTTTGCCTTCCCGAGCCAAGTGCAGGGCAGTTTCCAAACCGGTCAAACCGGCACCGGCCACCACAACCCTGTTCCCGACCTTAGCAGTTCCCATACTCACATCCGCCGCCAAAACCACCTTTTCCTTTTCGCAGCCCGGAACAGCGGGAATCACCGGTTCCGAACCGATTGCCACAATCAATACGTCAGGATTTTCTTTTTTAATAATTTCCGGGGTGGCTTCGGTTAACAGCCTGATGTCCAAATTGGGGGTACTGCAGGTTGTACGAACCGCCCAGGCCAGGTATTCTCGCAAATCATTTTTAAAGGGCGGGTTGGCCGCTGTTTTCAGGAGTCCTCCCAGGTGATCTTCTTTCTCCAACAACACAACCTGATGACCGCACTTGGCTGCAGTCCGGGCAGCTTCCATGCCGGCCGGCCCCCCCTCCGACCACCACTACCTTTTTCTTGGCCAGGGGGAGAGGATAGTTATAAAACTCCGCTTCTCTTCCGGTCACAGGATTAACGGCGCATCTGGCCGGCCAGTGATAACCCCAGTGCAAACGGTCGATACAAAGATTGCAGCGTATACAGGGTCTTATTTCCTCGCTTCGACCCTCCTTGGCCTTGCGAATACAGTCAGGGTCGGCGATAACCCCGCGCAGCATGGCCACCATATCGGCTTGCTCCTTGGCCAAAATCTCTTCGGCCAATTCAAAATCAATTGACCCCACGGCCGTAACGGGAGTTTTTAACACTTTTTTAAATTCAGCGGCCAGGTAAGCGTTAACCCCATGAGGATAATAGGCGGTTGGAAACATGCGCGGCAAAGTATCAAAATCGAATATCTGGGCCGCGGAAATATTGAACAGGTCTACTTGGTCTTCAATCAAAGCGGCAAATTCCAATTGATCTTCCAGAGTCAAGCCTCCTTCGATCAATTCATCCCCGCTTAAACGATATTCGATGGCCAGACGATCGCCTACTTTGTCCCTGATCTCGGAAAGCATCTCTTTGATAAATCTGACCCTGTTGGCCGTTGAACCCCCGTATTCATCGGTCCTTTGATTTCTAACCGGTGAAAAGAATTGACTGATGGCCTGCCCATGTGCCCCATGGATCATGATCATATCCATACCGGCCCCCAAGCAACGCCAAGCGGCATTGACAAAATCCTGGCGCAAAGTCCGGATTTCTTCCCGGCTCATTTGGGCCGGAGCTCGATTCACATGATAAGTCAATTCAATCGAAGCCTTGGCTCCGTATCTTTGAATTACTTCCGCCAAGCGACACAGGGTATTGACGATTTTATCCGTGCCTAGATTAATAACATGACCGATACGGGTCTCCATTTCATTTTTCACCGGGCTGTCACCGATCGTAACTATGCCGGCCCCTCCCCGGGCAAGCCTGCGATACCATTCGATGAGTTCCCGTGTCACATCACCGTTGAAATCGGCCAGGAACGGGCCGGCCGGTGCGGTCTCCAACCTGTTTTTGACCGTCATACGGCCGATTTTTATAGGTTGGAAAATATGCTCATAATATTTGTTACCCATCTGCTTTCTCCTCTCCTTTCTCGCGGAGACTCAACAAGCAGATACCGGTTAAAAATGTTACAAGAGCGGCCAAAAGGCACAGCAATTGGCCGCATTTAGAGCTTAACAACATCCTTCAACATTTCATGTTTAACAATATTACGCCGATACTTGATCTACTTGTTGTTTTTCGATCTTAGGTTTACGGGTTTCTTTCAAAGCAAAGGTTAGAATAAAGGCTATAAGGTTGGTAATTGTGGCTACAAGGAAAATAGTCCTGAGTCCATACATATCGCCGATCGATCCCAAAACACGGGGAGCAATCGCTGTCCCGAACAATTCGCCAATAGCCATACCGATAGCGGTCGTCGTCGCTGCTATCATGGGCGGCACTGATTCCTGACAAATAATTGCCACAAACAGGACAGAAACAAAACCGCAGCAGCCGAGCACCAGAATATAGAAAAGCTGGCCTAAGATACCGCTGGTGAGATAGATAATAAACATGGCCAAGGCAATAAAACAAGTTAAAATAGAAGCACTAGGTTTGCGCCCCAGACGATCACAAAGAATAGGAATCACAACTGACCAAACCAAGCTGACAATACCTGAAGCCGAAGACATAAACCCTGTACGGGATAAGGAAAGTCCTCCTTCATTTACCCAGTAAGTGGTGCCAAAGCTTACCACACCCCAAAAACCGATCATTACCAAGACGTTGGCTATAAAAGACAAGGTGCAGTTTCGATAAGTGAAAACCTTCGGCACGTCTTTCCATCTCATGGTGTCACTAACCGCTTCCGTTCCGGGATCAGCTGCCTCTTTCAGTTCTTCAGGTGTGACTTCCCTCATAATGGACCAAATAATTATTCCCACTATTACCGTTGGCAAACTAATTAGAATAAAGGAATATTGCCAGTTTAAATGAATTGCCAACTGGATGGTTATCGTCGGTCCCAAAATCATGGCAAGTATTCCAATGGCCAGCTGGAACCAACCAACGTAAGTAGCAAACATCTTAGGTTCTCCCTGAACTTTCAGGGTCGAAGTCATCAAGGGGTAAAGGGGACCCTCAGCAACACCTACAAAGAAACGAATAATTACAAAAGCCAATAATCCTGCCGCAATTGCAGTACCTCCGGAAAAAATACCTGTTAACAGAATTAAGGGTATTAACCATGCCTTTTTCTTGCCCGTTTTATCCGCAAACGGAGTAAGCAAAAGTGAAGACAAGAAGAATCCAATCCCCGTAAACATAACAATTTGACCTGTCTGGGCATTGTTCAGGCCAAATTCCTCCATTAATACCGGAAACAAAAAGGTAATTGCGTTCCTGTCCAGCAATACAAGTCCCCAAGTAATCGCGAACAAGATACCAACAGTTATCTGGTAAGTTTTTACTTTCACTTTGTCTCCTCCTTCCTCCTTTTCCTTTTGCTCAAAGAATTAATCTTATGCACCGGCCTTCTCTTGGCTCAAACCACCTCGCTTTTTTGATCTCGCTTCATAGATCGTTATCAATAAAAATATATATCCGGTCCAAAAAGTATTCGTATATACAGTTGCTTAAAAAGTTGGCTATAACAGTTTGACCGAAAGAAAAATATAAAAAAAAAATAAGGTCTTAAGACCTATAAACAGTTAATGATTTTCCAAGGCATTATATCCTTATATAACCTTTAGCTTGGCATTAGCTCGATAAACAGTACCAGATAATAGCTGCCCAAAACTTTGCAGCACCTTGTCCACCTCTTCGCTCCATTTTACCGTGCTGCAATTAAGGCCCAGGCAATTTCTATACCGGCTGTGGCTTGCCGAAAACTGAATCCCGGGGTTAAATGACATCCCCAATTTTTTGGCTAAGGGGAATAGTTGCACAGTGTCAAATTCTTCAGGCAGTTCAACCCAGAGAAACTGTCCTCCCTGCGGATCCGTGATTTTAGTGCCTTCCGGAAAATAGTGGGATACGGAATTGCGAAATTTGCAAATATTTTCTTTATATTGTTGCCGCAACCGGTGCAAATGCCTGCGCATTCCTCCGTCTTGCAAGAAAGAAGCCACAGTCAGTTGAACAGCCAAAGGAGTAATTCTTAACATAATGCGCTCAACTTCCTCCACATAAGGCCCGGCAGCCAACCAGGCTACCCTGAATCCCGGAGCCAAAATCTTGCTGAAACTCCCTACATATATGACATTTGCCGGCATAAAGGCCTTTAGAGGCAGGGGCCGGGATGGCCCGAAATAGAGTTCTCCGAAAGTATCATCCTCAATAACCGGCAGTTTGTAACGTTGGCAAATTTGAGCCAGGAACTCTTTTGCCTTATCCGGCATCAACGCCCCCGTAGGCACGGAAAAATTGGAGGAAAAAAGCAGGCAGGCAGGCCGAATCCCTTTTTCCAAAAAAGAAAGCAACCTGTCCACATCCAAACCCTTTCTGGGATCGGTAGGAATCTCCAAGGCCCGTAAGCCGAAAAAGTTTAATAAATAATAAAAACCGGGGTACCCTGGTGATTCTACGGCCACCAGATCACCCGGACGGGTTAAAATTCTTAATGCGGACATCAGGGCTTGGGTTCCCCCGTTAATAATCAGGATTTCATTTCTATGGGCCACGCAATCCCATCTGTTCATTAATTTTAAAATCATTTCTACCAGTTCTTCACAGTCCGTATCAACGGCATAGTTATTGATAACGTTGGCGTAGTTATTGGCTACGCGGGCCAAACGCCTGCTTAAGGCTTTATTGGGGAAAAACAAAGGATTGGGGGACGAATCGCCCAAAGGCAAATCCACATTTTTCATATGATGGGGCGCAAATTGCTGGACCGGCTCGGGCACTACTCCCGATTTGACAGACAGGCCTGCTTGGGAATATTCCTGCTCGAACTTCAGAGCCCGGGCTTCAAAAGCCTGATTATTAATTGTCTTTGAAGAATATGGCTCTTCTGCGATCACATAAAACCCGCTTTGCGGCCGACTTTGAATTAAACCAAGTCTCTCCAGCTGTATGTACCCTTCCAAAACAGTCATGGTACTAATGTTCATTTGCCTGGCCATGGATCGAATAGAAGGTAAACGATCCTCTTTCCTTAAAGATCCCTGATGGATCAAATTAATAATTCTCTGCATAACTTCTTCATATTTTTTCATATTTTATCACTCCACGGTTTTTTAAAGTACAAATCCGAAGAGGCGTCGCAGACAATTTAATGGCCTTTACGACTTGGATAATTCAATTGTTGCTAATAAATCCGACCTGCTAAACTTTACAAATTTATTTTACCATAATATATAATTAATGTAAGTATACACCTCGGTATGCCAACTAATAAAAAGACTCGCCAAAATAAAAGGTATTGCCAAGCACATCTGGCAATACCTTTTACTTTTATTTTTATCGAAAGACTTATATTTTTTGAAAGTCACATTTTTATCGAAAATCTTATACTAAGATAAGCTTGTACTACTATTGATAATCAGAATTAAAAGCTAATCCTTTTTTTGATTCAAGCCCTGCCAACCGATGTCAGTCCGGTAATGGGCGCCAGGGAAATCGATTCTCTTAATCAGACCGTATGCTCTTTCCCTCGCTGCCACAAGGGATTCCCCTCGGCCCACAACACCTAAAACCCTACCCCCCGAACTCACAATTCCCTGAGCTCCTCTGGAGGTACCGGCATGGAAAATAATCTCTTGTGAAGATGTAATCTCCGGAAAACCCAGAGGAATGCCCTGGGGGTAACTTCCCGGGTAACCGGGAGCCGCCATGACGACACATACTGCAGTCTCATCCAGCCAATCAATTTTCGTTTCCTGCAGCCTGCCTTGAATGCAGGCCTCTAAAACGGGCACCAGGTCCGACTTCAGAAGAGTCATGATAACCTGAGTTTCCGGATCGCCGAAGCGCACATTATATTCCAGGACTTTAGGTCCCTGGGCGGTCAGCATCAGTCCCAGGAAAAGCACACCTTTAAACGGAGTTCCCTTTTGGCGCATCAAGGCCAAAGTAGGCAGGGCAATTTTATCCATAACTTCTTTTTCCAGTTCTTTGCTCCAGAAAGGAGGAGGACTGTAGGTTCCCATTCCCCCGGTATTTAATCCCCGGTCGCCGTCCAAAGCCCGCTTATGGTCCTGGACAGCCACCATGGGCAAAGCCGTAAACCCATCGCAAAAACAGAGCAGGCTGACTTCTTGTCCTTCCAGACATTCCTCAATCACAACCTTCCGGCCTGCCTCACCGAAGGCCCCGCCCATTATTTTCTCCAGACCCTGCAAGGCCTCTTCCTTGCTGTTGGCCACTATAACTCCCTTGCCGGCGGCTAAACCGTCGGCTTTAATGACAATGGGCGCACCCTTTACTTCGATATAGCGCCTGGCTTCATCCAAAGAAGAAAAAATCTCGTATTCGGCGGTAGGGACCCGGGCTTCTTTCATCACGGCTTTGGCCAAGGCTTTGCTGCTCTCCAAGCGGGCAGCCTTCTCCGTGGGCCCGAAAATAGTTATGCCCTCGGCCTCAAAGGCATCGACAATCCCCAAGCTTAAAGGTTCCTCCGGCCCCACCACCGTTAAATCAATGGCCTCTTGCTTGGCGAATTGCAAAAGTCCTTGGATGTCATTGGCTTTAATAGGTACATTCCATTTCTCCGTGCCGGCATTGCCCGGAGCAACAAACAAATCGGCGCAAAGAGGACTTTGGGCGATCTTCCAAGCCAAGGCATGCTCCCTGCCGCCCGAACCCACAACTAAAATTCTTTTTCCTTTCATGCCACCAACCACCTAAACTTTAATCCTTTCCGCAAACATTTGCCGATCCCTGAACAATGATCAGGTCCAAACAATGATCAGGCTCCAACATGATCATGTTCCGATAAAAACCACACTTTAATGTTTAAAATGCCTCCGCCCGGTAGTCACCAGGATTATTCCCGCTTTATCGGCAGCTTCGATTACTTCCTGGTCCCTAATCGATCCTCCCGGCTGGACGATTGCTTTAATGCCATAGCGCTGGGCGAGCTCAATAGAATCGGCAAAGGGGAAGAAAGCGTCCGAAGCCAAATATCCGTCTCTTACTCTTTCTCCCGCCTGCTCCAGGGCTATTTGAACCGAACCGACCCTGTTCATTTGCCCTGCGCCGACGCCCAGAATTTGATAGTCTTTGCCTACCACAATGGCGTTGGATTTGACATGTTTGCAAACCTTCCAGACAAATTCCAGCTGCCGGAGGTCTTCTTCTGTCGGTTGCTTTACGGACACGGTCTGCCATTCGGAGGGGGGAGTTGTCC
>JAAYII010000076.1 GCA_012523535.1 Peptococcaceae bacterium | reverse complement strand
GGCTATAAAGCGTTATCTCGACGAGTTCCCCGGCGATATCATTTGTGCACTCCAAGTCTGGTACGAGGGCTTGGGTGGCTGCGGTGTTCCTACTCCGGCAGACATGGAAGCGATGAACGCAGTCCTAAACACCCTAGAAGACTGGGAACCAATTGGTGATGTACGTTATGAAAAATTTGGAGCACAAAAAAGCTTCAAACGAGTAAAAGCTCTTGACAAAAACAAATTCATGGGGGGAGGGGAAGGACAGCCCAATAAACTCATGGTTCAACATCTATTTAAACTTGGCCGTCTTTACAAAGCACCGGACGGCAGGATTTTTAAGGTTGTAGTTTCCGATGTTTTCAATATTCGTTTATTTGAAATTAAAGACGGTAAAATGGTAGGAAGAATGCTTAAGTATCATCCGACTTCAGAATTTGCCCAATCATTAGTTGAAATAGCAGATTAACCTGTAAAATATTTATGGTGTTGGCAATGAATCCTTTGCTCCTATAAAATTTTGCTACAAGGAGGAAAAAAAATGGCTGAAAAAATTACCTACAGTATTTGCGTCGGCGGACCTATCGCAGTACACACAGTAGACGGCGTTATCCGGCGCATAAGGCCAATCGTATTTGACAAAAACGACCCTAAAGGATGGGTCATAAAAGCACGTGGTAAAGAATATACACCGAACCGAAAAACCTCACCGGCATTTGTTGCCTTGACTGAAAAAAACCGTGTCTACTCTTATAATCGTATCCGTTATCCCATGATCCGGGAAGACTTTGTAGAGACTCCGGACGGCAAAAATAGGAATACCGAAAATCGCGGTAAATCCGGTTATCGCCGGGCTACTTGGGATGAAGCTCTTGATCTGGTGGCTCGTGAAATTAAGCGTATTCAAACCACTTATGGCAAAGAAGCCGTTACTGCTCTTACCAGTTCTCACCATTCTTGGGGACTGCTGGGTTACAAACTTTCCTGCTTCGGTCGTTTCTTTAAAATGTTGGGATACACCCAAGTTCTTGACAATCCTGACTCCTGGGAAGGCTTCCATTGGGGTGCACCTCACACTTATGGCTACTACTGGCGCTTAGGCGGACCTGAAACCTTTGACCTCTTGGAAGATGCTTTACAAAATGTAGAAACAATGATCATGTGGTCTCATGACCCGGATTCCACCAGAGGCGGCTATGCCGGCAATGAGTCCACTATGTGGCGTCATTGGTTAAATGATATGGGTGTTCAGTTCATTTATATCGACCCCTTTAACAACTTCTCTGCAGTAAAACAAGCCGATAAATGGCTTGCTCCTCGTCCCGGAACAGACGCCGCATTGTGCGAAGCCATAGCTTATGTCTGGTTAACCGAAGGCACTTACGATAAAGAATATATTGCCAAACATGCTCACCGTTTCGACGAATGGGCCGATTACATTTTGGGTAAAGGTCCGGACAGAAAACCCAAAACTCCGAAATGGGCAGAAGCTGAGACCGGAATTCCGGCAGCGGACATCAAAGCTCTGGCTCGGCGCTGGGCATCCACCAAAACCATGGGCGGCTGCGGTCTGCGCGGAGGTTTTGGCGGGGTAAGCCGTACTGCCAACGGAACAGAGTTTGCCCGTCTTTTAGTTCAGCTCTTTGCTATGCAGGGTATGGGCAAACCCGGCCAAAACATGTGGACAGGAACCACCGGCGCTCCTATGGACTATGGTTTCTGGTTTGGCGGCTATTCCGACCCCTTGAGCCAGATTGCCAACGAACCTATTGCTGATAAGACTGCTGTAAACTGTGTTACCCAAAAACTTTACCGTCCCAACCTGCCGGACGCCATTCTTAACGGCTATTATGAGTGGTACGGCGAAGGATTCTGCGGCGGCGGTATGGATCTTCAATTTACCAAACACGTTTATCCTGAACCGGGATGCAGCAAAGTGCATATGTTCTACCGTTACGGCGGAACTTTCATGGGTACAATGCTGGATACCAATAAATGGGTCCGGATGTATCGGAGCCCTGAATTAGAATTTGTAGTTAACCAGGATATCTTCTTCAACGGAGAGGCTCGTTTTGCCGACGTGATCCTTCCTGCTTGTACCAACCTGGAGCGTTATGATATCGGGGAATTCTGCAACTCCGGTAACGGTGGCTATCAATCCCACTCTCAGACCGGTAACAGCTGGCAGGTTATAGTATTCCAGGATAAAGCCATCGAACCTCTGTGGGAATCCCGCTCCGACTATTGGATCTTCTCACAACTGGCTGAAAGATTGGGCTTTGGCCAAGAGTTTACCGAAGGACGTACCGAACTCGACTGGTGTAAACGTTTCTGGGAGAAATCTGACCTTTGTGAAAAGATCTCTTGGGAAGAATTTACCAAGAAAGGCTATTATATAGCCGGTGTTCCAGAGAACTGGGAACGTCATTACGGCTTCCGTTGGTTTGCTGAAGGTTATCCCTGCGACACTCCAAACCATAAACCTTTCCAAGAAGAAGGTAAACTCGGAACCTTTACCGGCAAATTCGAATTTGTTTCCGAATCTTTACTCTACTGGGCACCACACGATGAAGCCCGTACCCCCATCGCCACTTACAAGTATAGTTGGGAAGGGCATCATTCACTTAAAGCTAAGAAATATCCTTTCCATTTAATCAGCCCGCATCCTCGTTTTGACTATCATACTCACCATAATTCCTCAACCCCATGGCTCTGGGAGATCCCGGAAAACCGTAAATATATCAACGGCAATCCTTATCTCATCGCCCGTATCCATCCCAAGAAAGCTGCTGAAAAAGGCATCAAAGACGGCGATTTGGTTATGTTGTTTAATGAACGGGGCAGCGTGATTTGTGTAGCTCGGGTAACCTATCGGGTTGAAGAAAATACCATTCATGCCTATGGTTCCTCCGCTCTTTACAATCCCGTAGAACCGGGCGAAACCTCCATGGATATCGGCGGCTGCGTCAACCTCCTGACACCGGGCAGACTGATTGGAGATATGGTTCCAGGAATGGCTCCCAACTCCACCTTGATCGATATCTGCAAGTATGAAGGCCCAATTCCTGAAGGACAATTATTCGAGCATAAACTCGATGCCGTAGCCAAGGATGCTGACCCGGATACCCCGACCTGCAAAGAAATCATTGAAGGTCATGGTTTCGAAAAAATTCAAGCTATGTTTAGAGAAAAATATTTGAAGGGAGATGCTGCGAAATGAGATTAGGAATTGCCATCGATTCACGCATGTGTATGGCTTGCTACTGTTGTTATACAGCATGCAAAGACGAACATTGCGGCCATGCTTCGGCTCTTTCAGCTCCCAAACCCATGATGGGACAACACTGGATGAACATTATAGAGTGGGAACGTGGCGATAGTTCTCGCCGGGTCAAAACGGCAACAGTACCGACTCCTTGCTCCCACTGCCAGGATCCCGCTTGTATGAAAGTAGCCAAAGACGGCGCTGTATATAAAAGACCCGACGGCATTGTAATCATAGATCCCGTTAAATCCAAAGGGCAAAAACAAATTGTTGATGCTTGTCCGATCGGAGCAGTATATTGGAACGAGGAGCTTCAGATTCCTCAAAAATGTACCATGTGCGCTGAACTTTTGGATGATCCCGATTATTTGTCATACCTCGGCGATCCCAAACTAAAAGTTCCCCGCTGCGTAGAAGCTTGTCCCAACAATGCTTTGATCTTTGGCGATCTTGATGATCCAAACAGTGAGATTTCCAAGGTCATCGCTGCCAACAGAGTTACCCAGTTAGAACCACTGGAAGGACAAGAGACCAATGTTGTTCACCTAAATATTCCCACTATTTTCCTGGCGGGAACCGTCTACTATCCTAAAGAACTGGACGAAGTCTGCATAGGAGCTAAGGTTAAACTTACCTGCAAGGAAACAGGGGAAACTTGGGAAACCACGACCAATTATTTCGGTGACTGGGAAGTGGAATGGCTACCCAAGAAGAAAAACATTGAGATCGAAATTACTTTCGATGGTTATAAACCAGTAACCTACACAGCTTTTACCGATAGTGACCATTATATTGGACCCACCTATCTGGAAAAGATCTGAAATATAATAAATAATGGCTCTCTGTCAAATGTTGGGGTTAAGCCCGAAAACAGAGAGTAAATAAACCAAGCACTTGTTGAAGGTGTCTTCATTCTTGAAGACATCTTCCTTATTTATCAAACTTGCCCAAATACTCAGTTT
>JAAYII010000075.1 GCA_012523535.1 Peptococcaceae bacterium | reverse complement strand
TCCGATATAGCGCATAGGAGCATCTCTTCCAAACTCATGGCCTGTGCACATAATTGCAGTTCATCCGCCCTGTCCTGTTTGGGCTTGCCTCGCTTGTACTCCACTGGAATTGGTTGATATGTTCCCTCTCTGCCATATAAATTAATTCCATCCCGCGATCTATGAAACTCTACAACATCACACATCCCGGTAATACCCAGGGTAGGAGAAAAGATTCTCATACCCCGGGAAATAATTACCGCGCCCCGCTTTTCCTTAATTGTGTTGTCATGGGTTTTCTCATGTAAAATTCCGCCTTCAACCGTAAGCAAGTTCTCCTGCCATTGTTGTTCGATATGGATTAAGGCCCATTGGCGTTTGCAAAATACAAAATGCTGAATGCCGGACAGGAGTAAGAAATCCTCCTCTGGATATTCTTTTCTCATATCAAACGTAAACACTCAACTCCGCTAGGAATTTTATCCATATCAACTTTAACATCATAATCATCATATTTTCTGGCCGGTCTTGATTTTTCTTTACGCTCAACCTTTACTGTCTCAAACAATTTATAAGCTTGAGTATTACCTAATTCACTGGCATGTTTAAATACAATTAACTCTCTTACACTCATTTTACCTCTGGCTGCGGAATGATCATGTTCAAACATATTGATAATTGCTTCCCATAAAAGCTTCAAATCATTTTCCGAAAATCCCGTGACGTTTTTCGCTAAATTGGCTGAAATATAGCCTTCCGCTCGATAAAGGGCATAAGGTACGATATGTTTTCTACCCATTTCTGTCTCTTTATTTTTAAAATCTTCCTCGGTCGTAATGGCCACCCGCGTTATCGTTACTTCCTGCTGGACGATGGGATCGATGCTTCTGGCAAATCCAATCTGGACCGGACCTCTGACCTGGCCGCAATTTAATTTGGCTTTGACAAAAGTAGTCATTACAGCACCAAAGGTCCTAATATCGTAAAAGTTTTTACACATGAAATCTCGAATCTGAGCATCTTTTTCTCCTTTGATTTTTTGCGCTTCTTCTTCCTTAATTCCTAATTCTTCATAGGCCCACTTATCACTGGTATTTAACGGCACACCGTCTTTTATATATATCTTGTAACCGGGACTGTCCCCTTTCACGATTTCAACATAATTTCTGATTTTTCTCTTCAAACAAACATCGGTAACAATGCCATGACCGGTTTCCGGATCAATTCTCGGCATATTGCCTGCATCCGGATCACCATTGGGGTTACCATTTTCAACGTCAAATAAAATAACAAATTCATATCTATTTTTAATCACATCACTCATTATAAATACCTCCCATTAATTACTCTTTGGGAAAAGAGCATTTCTTTGATGGTAATAGCCTAAAATGAATACACCTTGCTGCTCTAAGGACAGGTTTGCCGGGAACGGATTGTTGGCTATATCCAGCTTGTCTAATAATTGAGCTATCCTTTTGTTACTTACACTTCCATATTCCGATTTTGAAATATGGTGCTGTGCCAAACGCAGCAATACAGGGAAAACAGTGGCCGGGGTCGCACAGGCTGATGTAAAGTATCTGTCTTTGATGGTGGTATTAATACCTGGATTAGCATCCTCCTGGGCCTTTTCCAAAACTGCAAATAACCTTCCTAATATATAAGCTGGATTATCACTTTGCTCATTCAGAGCCATTGTTAAAACCTCCTTGAAACCTTCTTTATTTCTGGATAGATAGGCTTTAATAATTGAAGCTTTACAATAACTAATCTGCTTTTCTGCCTTAATCCGCAATAATATGGAATTATACAATGCGGCCGGATAGGGAGCCCCTGTGATAATCGCTCTCAATACCGT
>JAAYII010000074.1 GCA_012523535.1 Peptococcaceae bacterium | reverse complement strand
TCTTTTTTATGCGATAATTCATTGTATTGCGATGGATATTGAAAACCTGAGCGGCTTTGGTTAGGTTGTTGCCACTGGCCAAATAAGCATACAGACTGCTCATATAATCGGTATTGTTGTGCAAATCATAATTCATCAGCTTAAATATCAAGGGACTTAAAAAGTTTTTTAAGTCTTCTTGTTTTTCCGCAATTTCAAAAAGGTTATAAATATAATAGTGTTCATATTGAAAGAAACTTTCCTCGCAGTTTAAACGCAACCCCAGTTCAATGGCTTTGCAGGACTGTTGGTAATAAGTCTTAGCCTCTTCCACATTTTCAAAATAATTGCTTAAACCACCAACCATGCGATGCTTATTGAGCAACTGAACAACTTCATGGAAATTGGCGTTCGATAAATCATTTTCCTTGCTTCTACTGATCAGGGCAACAATATCATTGTTGTAAATAATGCATTTGCTGCCGCTAATGGTAGTTTCCAAAACATCCCGGAAATACAAAAGGGGCTTTATTAAAGCAATTTCAGGCCGGAAACGCACCGTTAAAATATAAAAAATATCCTGCCTTAAAAAATCAAGATATCTCATTCTTTCTTTAATAACTTTAGGGCTTTTAATCTTGCCGTCCAGCAAGTCGGCAATAAAATTCTCGTACATTACACCTTTGGAATAGCTGGTGAAACTGTCTTTTTGCATTTCACAGGCGATAACGTCGCAAAGAAATTTTTGCAGCAGGGCATCGCTTTCTCTTATCGGTCTTTTGCATTCTATTAAACTGACATGACCGACGGTTTTCCCCCGGATTCTAATACCGGAAAGCTGGGAATTATAAGGGTAGATGGCTTGAGCTTTTACATAGACGGGAAATTCGCTGTACCTCTTTTCATATCTGTCATCAAGCATGACATTAATCATTTCATGAGAACAATACCCACTTTCGGTCATCTTTTGCCAAGGAATATCATCGGATTGAATGGTTCTGCTATAAGCGACCACCTTAAAGCTGATATCAATAACCAAGATGGGGTTTCCCAATAGTTCACTGCCAATATCCACAATTTGCTGCAAACCTACTCCAGAAAGAAGTGCTTCCGTCAGCTTAGTCTTTGCCATGGTCAATTCCCAGTATGAGTCCAAGAACTCGCAGACCTTTTGAGCTATATGATTGATATCCATTTCCCCTACATCTTTGGCGGCAGGTACGACAATCAAATTATGATTCGAATTCGCCCAATAGTCATTGGCAAGATTGTCATCATTCAGACACAATACGTTCAAGTAATGCGGAATATTGCTCAGGATATTAAATTCCGAAGATGTACAAGCATACAAGATATTTGTTCTATAAGGGGCTGTTGCCTGATTCAATGGAACACAATCTTTAATCGAAGAGTTTGTCCTCGATTTTATAAAGACTTTTGCCTCGTACTTGGCCAAAAACTCCGAAATCTGTTCAATTCCAACCAAAGTTATCACGCTCACTCCTGATTTTTAAATATCCTTAAACAATACTCCTCTTTGATTATTTTCGACAAATTCTTGACAATATTTCAGCCCTATCTTAGCAGAATACTATTCAAATTAAAAGAGCCTTCCCTACTGGGAAGGCTCTTTAGGCTCAGGCATAAAACAAGATCTTATCTGTCTTTCAACGGAATATATTCCCTACGAGGTGCTACACTCTTATAAGCCGGCCTGATAATCTTGCCATGGCTAATTAACTCCTCAATTCTGTGGGCGCTCCAGCCGGATATTCTGGCTATGGCAAATATGGGGGTAAACATTTCAATCGGAATCTCCAGCATGCGATATACAAAACCGGAATAAAAATCCACATTGGCGCTAATAACCTTCTTGTTTCCGGTGTATTCCGCAATAACAGCGGGAGCCAGTTCTTCAACTTTAAGATATAAATTAAACTCATCTTCCAAGCCTTTTTCTTTGGCCAGTTGGCCGGCATAGTGCTCAAAAATAACTTCCCGTGGGTCGGAAATGGAATAAACGGCGTGTCCGATGCCATAAATAAGGCCCGCCTTATCAAACGCTTCTTTCCTTAGGATTTTGAAAAGATAGTTTCGAATCTCATCATCGTCTTGCCAATCCTTGACATTCTGTTTTATATCCTCCAACATCTGGACCGCCTTGATGTTGGCCCCCCCATGTCTCGGCCCTTTCAAGGCCCCGATGGCCGCGGCCATTACCGAATAAGTATCTGTTCCGGTGGAGGTTACCACATGGGTAACAAATGAGGAATTGTTGCCGCCGCCGTGTTCAGCGTGCAAGACAAGGGCCAAATCCAACAGGGTTGCTTCCAACTCCGTATATTTACTGTCCGGCCGCAACATATGCAAGATATTTTCCGCAGTACTTAGGTCGGGCCTGGGGCTGTGAAGGATAAGGCTTTTATTGCAATGATGATGGATATAAGCATTATAACCGTAAACTGCCAGGGAAGGAAACCAAGCAATGAGCTTTAAGCATTGTTTTAGTACATTGGGAATGGAAATATCATCGGCATTATTGTCGTAAGAGTACAAAGCAAGAACGCTTCTGGCCAGCATATTCATAATATCTTTACCGGGCGAATGGAGGATGACTCCACGGACAAAGTCTTCCGGCAGCTTCTGATACATACCCAATAGCTTCTTGAAATCGTTTAAGGCCTTTTCGTTCGGAAGGTGACCAAAAAGAAGCAGGTAAGTAACTTCTTCAAAACCAAACCTTCCGTCTTCCATAAACCCGTTAACAATGTCCTTAATATTAATGCCCCGATAAGTTAACCTTCCGGGTACAGGAACCATTTCCCCTTCATCTATGATATAGGAATGTACATCCCCGATTTCAGTAAGCCCAACCAGGACTCCTCTGCCGTCCGCATCGCGCAGCCCTCTTTTTACTTCATATTTAGTATAAAGTTCGGGATCTATTTTACTGCTAACCTGTGCCT
>JAAYII010000073.1 GCA_012523535.1 Peptococcaceae bacterium | reverse complement strand
CTCTTAAAGCATAGATAAAACCCAACTGGCGGCTGCGATGAAAATGATCGGATAAATAACCGGTCCCGATAGAACTGATGATGTTGCAGAAAGCAATAATACTCATCGTGGCTGCAATAAGTGCCGGTGGAAACCCTTTTCCTTGAGCCATGGGAATGAAGTGAGTTTGAATTTATCCTACATCCGTAAAACCGCAAATAAAGTAGGGAATGGTCAAATACCAAAATGCTTTGACTTTCATTACGGAAAAAATAGATGGATTCTTTGCCTGTTCCTTGGCAAAGGTTTTAAGATTATCATTATCGGTGTTTGCAAAGACTTCTTTATCATCATAACCGTAAGGCTTTCGACCCAATTCCTCTGGCTTGGAGCGTACAAAACAGAACATTAATGGCAAAATTACCAGTAGAATAATAAGGCTGAAGATAGCCATAGTAGTGCGCCAGCTAAAATAGGTCATCATAAATAAGGTAGCCGGCACGATAATTAATTGACCTACTGCCAGTCCGGCGACTGCCAGACCCAAAGCGGTCCCTTTCTTTTTATAAAACCAACGGGATAGAATCGCCGTAGCGGTTACATTGGAGCAGCCGGCAATTCCCAAGGAAAAACCTATTCCATAAAGAAGGTACAATTGCCATACCCGGGTTGCTAAGGAAGAAAGCAGCAGACACCCACCTATCAGCAATAAGCTGACTGAGGGAACAATTCCTCTGCCCCATTGATCGTTGAATTTCCCGGCTATGGGCTGGGCAAAAGCGTAAACGATAAAACTTAACAAAGATATTGAAGCTACTGCAGTCCGGTCTGTGGCAAAATTATTTTCCCAAGGCGTAATGTAGGCGCCGAATGAAGCTCGGATACCGAAAGAAAACATCAGGCCAATAAACAATACAGCGAGAATAATCCAGGCATAGTCAAAAGGAAGTTTGGTAGAACGTTTAATAGGCATTAATTTTTCCCACTTTCCTTACAGTATTAAATAATTATGATTGAATATTTAATTTTATAAATATTATTCCTTATTTCGACGAGTACAAATTTTATTCCTGCAATTATTGCCTACCAAAAAAATGCTCGCTAAAACGTCTATAAAGGCTGTGATGAAATTGGCGGAATTATTGGTGCCGTAAGGATAGTAAAACAGGGAGTAAATGCGTTGCACTTTAAAAAAAAGAGGCCACCTAATTTATTTAAGTAGCCTCTTCTTGGGATTGTGACATTACCTATTCTTTTTCCAAAGGAATATCACCTAGGTTGATGCATTCAGTGGTTCGAATATTATAGAAGGCTTTCATTTTATACCCTTTGGCTTCAATAAAGACATCCCATTTGCCGATAGCCAGATCTCTAAACCAGAAATCACCGTAAGCATCGGTAAAAGTCTCCAGATGTTTGCCGCCGGAGACGGCACGGACACGAGCACCGATCATGACTTCTTCTTCAACTGGGTCGTAAACTGTACCGGCAATAAACTGACCGGGTACATTACGATAGTATACTTGTGGGCGTAAACCTTCTTCCGGTTTGAGTACTTCCGCTCCCAGTATTTCATCTTTAAGATCTTCATATTCGCCAAACATGATGGCGTCAGTTGGACAAATTTCTACACATCTCGGGAGCTTGTAGCCATTGTCAAGTAGATGAGCGCATCCCGTACACTTTTGGGAAATTTTTTGTTCTTCGTTAAAATAAATCACACCATAGGGACAAGCTTCATGGCATTTTTTACAACCTTGGCATTTTTCCGGATCAATTAAAACCAAACCGTCTTTCCGTTTATAAATTGCCTCATTGGGACAGGCTTCTACACAAATTGGCTTCAAACAATGATTACATAAAATCGGTGTGTAGTTTACTCTTACTTTGGGCGTTGTTCCGCAGGTTTTCGCTTGCACCTTCATCCAAAACTGACCAATATCAGGT
>JAAYII010000072.1 GCA_012523535.1 Peptococcaceae bacterium | reverse complement strand
TCAAGCTTTGGCTTATTCAATTTAACCATTCCTTATTGTTATGAAATTAATCTCTTGTTAGCATTCTACATGGAAATCTGGATTCCTTTAATTATCATTTTTTGGTGAGATAAAATTTTTATGCAAAATGCCGGACGTGGCTAACGTGCCATGACTTTCCGTAAAGCGAACAGATAAACCAGAATGGCAAAAACAATAAATAACGGCGAGAATAAATAAAGATAACTTAATCCCATTTTTTGGGCTACTATTCCCCACATAACGGCGCCCAAGGCTGAACCGATATCATTGGCGGCCAGAAAAGTGGCATTGGCAGCTCCTCTCCTGTCCGCCGGAGCGAAAATTATAACTAAGGTATTTAAAGCCGGAAGAACTGATCCCATGCCAAGGCCGTAGAAAGCTGCGGCCCATAAAAACATGGGCAAGGAAGGAGCCTTAAATAAGAGCAGAAAAGAAGCGGTGATAAACAGCATACCTGGCAGAATTACTTTTGAGGGCCCCATTCTGTCGGCTATTCTGCCGGTAGTCGGCCTGGTTAAAAGCAGCAAAAGGGCGTAGACAACATAAAACAGACCGACGTTTTCTATTTTTTTAGAGATTATATAAGTAGGAATAAAGGTTACAATTACGGCCGCTGTGAGAGAAATCAGAAAATATATGGTGGAAGGCCAAAGGGCCGTTTTCTCGAAAACCACCGGTTTCCTTTTAGCCGGCAATTGTTTCTTATTGGGGTGCCGATTTCTAACCCCCAAACCCATTCCGACGATGACTATTACCAATAAAGCGCTAATGGTATAGAGGCTGCGGTAATCAAAATACTCAATATAATACAGACCCAAGGCAGGACCGATGGCCATGGCGGCGGCATTGGAAACTCCAAAATATCCGATTCCCTCATATCTTCGTACGGACGGGATCAAATCTGCGGCAATAGTTAGAGTTGCGGTACTTACGGCGCTAAAGGCAAGGCCTTGAATTACTCTTAGGGCCAAAAGAAAATGAGTTGAATTAATGACACAGTAACCGGTAATCGGAATAAACAACAGAAAACTGCCAAGGAGCAGGATTTTTTTCCGGCCTTTGCTGTCCAGCAGGCTACCCACCCAGGGGCGGGCAATGAATCCTCCCAGGGTAAATAAGCTGGAAGTAAGGCCGGCCATTACTTTATTGCCGCCAAGCTCTTGAATAAATAACGGCATGGTGGTCATTAAGATATAGGTTACGATATAAGCCAGGAGATTTATGCCGATAATCAGACTAAATTCTTTGGTCCAAAGTCTAGCTTGGTATTCGGTTTTGAATAGTCTCATGGTTATTCGTTATTTGCTTTTTCTCCTGGCAAATGCCCGTAACCGATACTCCAGCATATAAAGTTAAGAATAATTCTCATTGTTTTTGCTCTCCTTAATTAGTTCATAGAATTCCCAGCGATATTAAAAGTCCGGTTCCGGCGAAAGTTGACAGGCTGTTGGGGGATCGATAAAATCAATCTTGTAGGATTTGGAAATTACTTTAAGAGGTGATAATATGAACATACAGTGGCTTGGCCATGCTTGTTTTTTATTTACTTCTCAAGACGGGCTTAGAATTTTAACCGATCCTTTTGATGAAAGTGTCGGCTATCCTCTACCCAGCAGAGAAGCGGACATTGTAACAGTCAGCCATCACCATCATGACCACGATTATGTCCGGATTTTGCCGGGAAAACCTCAAATTGTCGACAGCGAAGGCCGGCATAATATTTCCGGCCTTGAAATCCAAGGTTTCCCTACCTACCACGATGAAGCTCAAGGTTCCAAACGGGGAATCAATATCCTTTTCTCTTTTACTTTAGACGGGGTACGGGTTATCCATTTAGGAGATTTGGGCCATCTTTTGTCGGATGAACTTCTGGCCCAAATCGGCAAGGTTGACATTGTCTGTGTGCCGGTCGGCGGGTATTTCACCATAGATGCTCAGCAAGCCTACCAGGTGGTTCAGCAGCTAAATCCGAAGCTTGTTTTGCCTATGCATTAAAAGTTGGATGAACGCAATACGTATCCGATTGAGGGCGTTGACAGATTTTTGGGGTATTTTAGCAAGGTTAAAAGAAAAGAAACTTTAGATATCCTGCCCGACACTTTGCCCCAGGAGCAGGAAGTAGTTGTTTTGCAATTGGTTTAAATAAACTTATTTCATAAAAATATTCTATCCTTAAATTGTTGTTATGTCTGACAACTATAAGGATAGAATATTTTTTTTATTTGGGCTAACGGCCTTTAATGATAATTATTTCTCATGGCACAACCAAAGCCCGAATCACCAAGACAGCAACTGCTGCAGCTTCCGCCGCTTTCTATATTATTACTTCCTGAATTTGTAGATCTTCCAATATTTATTGATGTCAACCTTTGAGTTATATTGCTGCTGCCACAACTGGGACAGGTTTGTTTATCTCTGTCATCCATACTGCATTTAATTGTGAATTTGTGATCACAGTTTTCGCATTTGAAATCATAAGTTGGCATGCTTGCTCACCTCCCCAAGCTCCTATCGGCAACTCGAGATTTTTTATAGGCAAAGGAATAAAACTTATTATATTTGTTCTGCCTTAGGCTGTCAATTTATGTCTGTCCTTCTATGCTTGGAAAAAGGAACGCCAATCAGCATGATTACGACAAATATTATCAAATAAAACAATACTGCCATTCCATGGGCATAGAAGGCGGCAATAACCATGAAAACGCAGGCGCACAAAGCCAACAGGGGCATTATAATACGTTTAAATGTGCTAAGGGATTTTTCTTTGATCATTATGGCAATAAACATTGGAATATACATGGCATAGATAGTGACAATGGGGAGTTCGGAACTGTCAAAGCTAAAAGGCCCAAACCAAGGATCCGGTGCCAGGATAGCACCGAAGAAATACAACAACCAAATGCCGCTTAGTAAAAACCCTAAAATCGCAGCATTTGTGGGCATATTGGATTTTCTGTCAATTTCTTTATAAATGTCCGGCCGGGGTCCAAGGTTTCTGGCCGCTAAAGCGTAGAAACCTCGTACACAGCCCATCATTAAGCCATTCAAGGTTCCCAGGCAAGAAATGACCACGAAGACAAAGAGAATTGTACCGCCTGCTTGCGAGAAGAGTGTAGCGAAGGCTATTCGAGCACCTTTTTCCCCGCTTTCCATGAGGACACTGTTGGCAACGGCGCCTGCCAATCCGGTATAATACAGGATATAGATCAAAGCGACAAAAAGTGTGCCTAAAACCAGGGCCCGCGGCAGGTTCTTCTTGGAATCTCTTAATTCGGCATTAATACTGGTAGCAATAATCCAGCCTTCATAGGCAAATGAAGTGGCTACCACGGCTGTAAACAAAGGATTACCGGTTACCTCACTGATAACACCGCTGGTAAAGTTTGTAACCAGAAGACCGTTGCTCAAACCCGCGATGGTACCTACAATAGCCATTAAAATTAAAGGGATAATTTTAATCGCAGTTGCTGACACCTGGAACTTCCCTGCCAGTTTTGGTGAAAGGGCGTTCATACAAAAACAGGCTACCAGATAAAAACCGGAAATAGCCAAAGCTTCACCACCGACAATATCCCAGCCAAACAAAACACAGGTGTAACGTGCCGAAACCCAGGCCAATACCGAAACCAGAGTCGGATAATAGATGGTGGCCAAAAACCAGCCGATATAATAACCATACTTGCTGCCCAGCGTTACCTCAGCGTAATCCACGACCCCGTTTACTTTTTCGTAACGGGTGGCCATAGTGGCAAAAACATAAGCGCAAATAATCATAATTAATCCGCCGATAGCCCAGGCCAGTATTCCTTGCGGAAGATTGCCTCCTGTCGCGGTTAAAATCTTTTCGGCTTTAAAGAACACACCGCTTCCGATTACAATACCGACAACCATTGCAATAGCCGTAACAAGACCATATCTTTTCTGCAAGACATTTTCCATGTTATTTCCTCCGAGATAGACTTTTTTGTTGGGAAGCGAAAGAATACATCTTTAACATAATACTACTGTCGAATAAATAAATCCAGGAAATAAAATGTAAAATTTAAATGCAATTTAAAAGTGAAATTTGAGTGCAATTATATCAAACTAAACCTCAAGAGCCATGTCAAAAGCATTGTTGACTGCTGTTCCAATAAGGCCGATTTGGTAAGCATCACCGACGACATAAGTTTCCGGTACAACGGAGCAGAGCTGTTCTATAAGTTCTTTGTTTTGTCTTAAGCCAAAAGCTACTATTACAGTATCTGCTTCCAGAAGGCGACTTTGGCCTTGTTTATCTGTTACAATTACTCCTTTGTCAGCTATTTCGGTAACCTTTGTTTCATAAAGCAAGTTGACTTTAAATTCACGCAGTTTTTCTGACACCATGGGGCGCATAAGAGGAAACATTTCTTTGCAGGTTTCTTCTTCGGGCAGGGCATCCACCAGAGTAACATTTTTGCCTTCTCTGCCTAGTTCGATAGCACACTCGCTGCCGCTTAACCCTCCGCCGCAGATCACAACCTTTTCTCCAATCGGTTTTAATTTGCGGTCTGCTTCTGATACGGTGATTACATGGGGCAAGTCTATTCCCTTGATTGGTGGGAGCAAGGTTTCTGCACCGATTGCCACAATAACGGCGTCCGGATTTTCTTGGGCAATTAATTCCGGGGTTACGGTAGTCCCTAAAATAATCTTAGCACCGCAGTTTTCAGTTTGCCTGATTACCCATTTTATATACCGGCGGAAACCCTCTTTTAAGTATAAAGCGGATGCCTCGTAAAGCCGGCCGCCCAATTGATTTTCTTTTTCGTAGAGAACCACTTCATGCCCTCTTTTAACCAGAGTTTGGGCAGCTTCCATACCTGCCGGTCCGCCGCCGATTACCAATACTTTTTTCTTATTTTCCGCCTTGGGCAAAATACGGTACTTCTCTCGATAGGACCGGGGATTGACGGCGCAACTGCCTAAGGGAGCATCGAACATGGCATTGCGCAAGCAAAACATGCAACGCAAGCAAGGGCGAATATCCTGAGCCTTACCCCGGTAGGCTTTTTTTACCAATTCCTCGTCGGCAATCAGGGCCTTGGCCATAAGCACAATATCTGCGGCACCGGAGGCAAGGATTTCTTCCGCATCTTCTATTGTCGATATTCCGCCTACCACGGAAACGGGGATATCCAAATGCTTTTTGATTTCCGCGGCAACTTCAACGTTAAATTTGGGAGGAATGTAATAGCCGGGCATATTATAGGCAAAACCGATCCTGTCAAATAAGGTTCCGGCCGAGATGTTTACCAGATCTACATATTTTTGAGCTTCCTTAAGAAAAATAATCCGTTCTTCCAAGGTCGAACTGTTGGGGATATATTCCTTGCCGGCAATCCGCATTTCCACATTGATTTTGCCTTCTGCCACTTCTCGTACAGCTTTTAGAACTTCCAGGGGAAAGCGCATTCTGTTTTCCAGGCTACCGCCATATTCATCTTTTCTTAAGTTAAAAGCAGGGGTCAAAAAAGAACTGAACAAGTTGCCGTGGCCCATATGGACCATAACCATGTCAAATCCGGCATGAATGCAACGTTTAACAGCTGCAACCATATTCTGGATAACTTGGTCCATCTCTTCCCTGCTAATCGATTTGATATTCCGGCCGTCGTCCACACCGGGAATAACGGAAGGGGCCAGGGCCGGTTTGCCTTTTAATGCCGCTTCGGCCGCATTGACCATGCGTCCGGCATGAGTCAATTCAACAGAAATTTTTGCTCCGTAGCGGTGAACCTCATTGGCTATTCGTTTTAAATAAGGAGTGTCAGTATCTCTGGTTACCGATAAACAACTGAAAAAGTCGCGACCTCGATCAAAATCAATCGGTGTAGCCACGATGGTCACAATTCCTACTCCGGTTCTGGCCTGGGCGGCGATAAATTCAATTAATTCGGGAGTGCACAAACCGGATTCTACTTCCGCGTGATTGGAAACAATCGGCGACCACTGGATTCTGTTTTTGACCAGCATGTTGCCGATTTGGATAGGTTGGAAGACATGGGGATAGTCGTTGAATTTGCTCATTGCTATTATCATTCCTTTCACTGTGCTAAATC
>JAAYII010000071.1 GCA_012523535.1 Peptococcaceae bacterium | reverse complement strand
TTTGATTTTATTGCTGATATGCTTCGCGGCTTTAGAGAAATAAGCCTGGATATACGAAGAATACCTGCCAAGCTTGCCGAGGCATGTGAAGCCGTTTATCCTATTGTGCTGAAAAAAGGAATGCCATCAGCTCCTACTGAGTTTTCAACTGTTTTTATTCCGTTACACATGCCTACTTATATGAGAGAAAAAGATTTTGCCGCACTTTGGTGGCCAACATTCAAAAAACTGGTGGATGAATACGCCTCTTTAGGTATTCATTGCGAACTTTTCTGTGAAACCGATTGGACCCGTTATTTGGACTATTTGATGGAATTACCGACCAATACCATAATGTGGTTTGAATACGGAGACGCTAAGCTCATCAAGGAAAAGTTAGGCAAGAAACATATTATTAAAGGATTATATCCGATTTCCTTACTAAAGACAGGGACGAAGGAACAATGCCTGGAAAAGGCCAGAGAGTTAATAGATATTTTAGCTCCGGGTGGCAGATATATATTTACGACCGATAAATCACCCTTAATTTTAGACGATATTAACTTAGAAAATTATTGTGCTGTAACTGAATTTGTTAGAGATTATGCTGTTTATGATAATGCCGGTGAATTATCGGGATTAGTCTTTAATAAAGATGATTATAAAGCCCACACTTCAGCCAGAAAAATAGAAAGCAAATACTTAACAGATTGGCAGAATTTTGATGCTGAAGATAAAAGAATTATAAAGCTTCAGGGGTTGGAAAATGTTTTATTTGATTACCTTATTGGTCTCCTTGTTTAACACATTCGATGGTAATGAAGCTGCATCCGTGGCAGCTTCTTTTTTTTTCTCTCTATTAAATCTTTCAAGTAATGTCCTAAAGTGAAGAAATCTGTCTTTATCGTCATTTGAGTGCTTAAATTACTAATATTTATATTATTTGCTATTATGTGGGTTTTCAAAAAAACTTATTTGATATAGAATGAGCGCAGAGGTATTTATTACATATAGGTTAAAATATTATGTTTAGGGGGTAGGAAATTGGAACTGAATCCCAGTAATGAAGAATTATTAGCTTACTACGCAGAAGTATTGTCTCACCTGAAAGATATGATGAATGAAGAACTAATGGTTCTTGTTACCAATAGAACCCATAATATCTACCAAAAGTCCGGGGACAAAATGGTAATCACGGAATCGATTGTTGGTAAAGAACTTGAACCGGGAAATCCTGCCTTGGTAAGCATGAACAGCGGCCAACCTTTATCTTCCATTATTGATAAGGAAAAGTATGGATTTAGTTTCCGGTCTTTAAGTTATCCGATTAGGAATTTTCAAGGAGAAGTGATTGGCTGCGCTTGTATTGCAAAAAGTTTGGAAAAAGAAGAGAAGGCCGAGGAAATATCTCAAAGTTTGGCCTCAACTTTGGAACAAGTAAATGCCAATTTGCAAGAAGTGGCTGCCGGGGCGCAAGGCCTTTCCACCACTATTAAAAATGTAATAGAATCCGTCAACCAAGCGGTGAATGACATTCAAGAAATAAATAAAGCCATAACGGCGATAACGGAAATATCTTCCCGTTCCAATCTGTTGGGCTTGAACGCTGCTATAGAAGCAGCCAGAGCAGGCGAACAAGGTCGCGGGTTTGCGGTAGTGGCGGAAGAGATGCGGAAATTGGCTACCCAGAGTGCTGAATCGGCCAAAATGGTGACCAAGATTCTGGTGGATATGAAGAATTCAATTGAAGGGATTGCCAGACAGATCAACGAGGTTGGAAACATTGCCGAAAATCAAGCCGCCGCAACGGAAGAAATAACGGCCGCTATCCAAGAAGTAAACTCTAACTCTCAAACTTTGGCCCAAATTTCTAAACTTCAATAAATTTATTGCAGGCTGGACCCGGGGGGCCAACTTTCTTGAGCATTCTTAAGTAAAACACCAACCGGCACCAATTCATAATTCTTTTCTTTTAAAGCTCTGATAATAGTCGGTAGGGCTAAAGGAGTATCAGGCGCGGAATCGGAAGCATGGAAAAGGATAATATCTCCCGGAGAAGCGCCTTTATTTTTTGACCGGCCATTTAATACATAATCAATGATTGCATCTTTCCCGGGCCTTTTCCAATCCAACGAATCGACACTCCATTGTATTACATGGTAGCCGCGCGCTTTGGCCACAGATATAACCTTATTGTTATACGCTCCGTTTGGGGGACGAAGGAGGGTAATTTCTTGGCCACTTAATTTTTCCAACACTTCTTTGGAGGAATCGAGTTCTTGTATTAAGTCATGTTCGCTTAAGGTATTCAGGTCAACGTGGCGTTTGCCGTGGGATCCGATTTCATGCCCGTCTTCCACAATTGCTTGAACCAATTCGGGTTTTTTTTCCGCCCATGGAGATGAAAGGAAAAAGGTTGCTTTTACATTCTCCGCTTTTAATATTTCCAAAATTGGTCTAACGTTTTGTTCCCCCCAGCTGATATCAAAAGTTATGGCTATTTGGGGTTTATCTGTTTTTACTGAATAGATTGGTTTTAGACTTTGGGTAACAGCGCTAATTACCTTTTCTTGATTGCAAACTATAAGAAGAGAAAAGACAACGACTAAGGTATATAAAATTAATATTTTACGGTTGATCTTTATAACTCGCACAAAAAATCCCTCCTGAGAAATCTTATTCTCAGGAGGGCCTTTTATACCATAGAGCCATTGGAAAAAACATGTAAAAATATATAGGCGATTATTTCCAGCGAATACGAGTTTTTAATTCTTGCCACAGGTCAATGCCGAAAAATAATCTCAGTAAGAAATATATGACAAACAATGCTGCCGCACAAAAAACAATTATTTTAATTATCACGATACTTACTTGTAATAGAAAACTTAGCAAGGGTCCAAGAATCCTGTAAGCAATGTACAGAACTGCAATAAATACTATTATTTTAAGAACAATATGAAATATATTTTGCTTGGTTTTTTGGCCGGCAGTCACCCATAACACCTCTCAACGATCTCTATAAGGATTATTGTTTGCCTTGATTTATTATAAACCCTTTTTAAATATTATAGCATATTAATGAATAGCATATAAAACCGTATTTTAAGGGCTATAAAGGTTATTTTAAAGCCTTCTTGTTTAGGGGTGAAGAGATGGATCAATCTTCTTATCTTTGGTGGCAAGGCTGCCTTGAAAAAGGCTTAAAATTTTTGGCTGCAGGAGACTTTGTACAGGCAGAAGAGTATTTTCGTTTGAGTTTTGCTGAAGCGGAAAAACTTGGGGTTGAAGTAATTCTGGCTTTTTCAATTAGGTTGTTGGCCACAGCCCAATTGTGCAATCATAAACTGGATGAGGCTGAAGCGGGGTTCAAAAAAGCTCTTTCACTTTGCATGCAGCTCAATAATAACAAGGGTATTGCCGAGGCCAAAGCCGGGTTGGCGGGTGTGGCTTTGGCCAGAGGTCAATATTCGGAAGCAGAAAGTCTTTATAAGCAAGCTATTTATTTCTATCCGAAAAACGCTTCTTCAATGCGTTTAGCTGTCCTTTATTCTGATTTGGGCCAAGTTTATGCCCGCTTAAGACAATGGACAAAAGCTGAAAAAGCTTTGCTTCAAGCAGATGCTTTGTGCCGACAAAATTGTTACAGTCAAGGTGAAGCGGAGGTAAATAATACTTTAGGAGAAGTATATTATTTCCAGGGAAAGAATAAAACTGCCCTGCAAAAATTTAAGAGAGCCGGCATTCTCTTTAATCAAAATAAGGATGAAGTATCACTGGCTAATACTCAGCAGTATTTAGCTTTTTTATATTTGGAAAACAATAAAATTGAAGAAGCATTGTTTTACCAGTACAGGGCGATTTGCTTGTACCTAAAACTCAATCTCAAACAAGAAATAAGCGAAAGTTATTATTTTTTAAGTAATATTTTACAATATTACAGATTGTATGACGAGGCTCAAGCTAGTTTAAATATCTCTTTAAAATACTACCAGGGCTTGGAATTTGGCTTAGCCATACGTTATCATGGCTTGGCGGTTATTGCATTAATGAAAAAAGAATACGAGCAGGCTAAAGATTATTATTTGCAAGCTCTAAAGTTCTTTCAGTTTTACGGATGCGGGCCCAAAATTGGAGAGATTAGTGAAGAATTGACTTTTCTGTTAAAATACGAGAATGTTTTGAACAAAAGCAATTTTTATAAATTAATAGGGGGAAGATATGATGAGGATTCTTTACCCCAATATGAAGTTATGTTGTATCTGGCCAACAGTCTAGTCATCAAGGGCAAATATCTTGCAGCTTTGCATTGCAGTTGGCGGGCTTTGGCCATAGCAAAGGCGATGAACTATGAAACCGAAGAAACAGAATTAATGATTCAAAATATATCCGAGAGAATAAGAAATATCAAAAAACAATAAAAATAACATGAAACAAAGGCATAAAAAAAGCTGGGAAAAAATCAGTGAATGGTTTAAAATAGTTTTGAGCCCAAAAAAGGTGGAGATAATATGTTGGATTATGATCCAAAGCTTTTAGACAGTTTTGAGCGCCTTTTCAAAGTTATTGACCAGGAAGTTAATAACTTTAAAAAAGTAAAATTAGTCTATATAGAAATGATCCGCCAATGGGAAAAAGAAATTAGGTCCTATGCCAGGATGATAGAAGATATTTCTTTGCCCTCCCGTCTTATTTTAGAGCATATCCTGGAACTAAAACAAAATTCCGGTCAAATGGCAGTGGAGGCTGAGAATATCAACCAGGGTTTTGCCTCGATTAATAATGTTGAGGTTGAAGAATTCGGGGTAATAAAGATTTCAACGGGAAGTATAAAGCTTTTATGGAGAGATGCAGATTATAATTACTTGCTTTATCCTGATAAAGCCGAATTGCGTACCTTAGATGAAAAAACGGTCATAAGGCTGTTTTTCTCCCATAATTTTGGTCAACAACATATACAAAGGTTTGCCGGGATCTTGACCAGTCCAAAATTATTATATATTCATCCGGACTTGAAAAAATTTATGGAACAGAAGCAGGTATAACCATATTTGTTCTACATAAATAAATTGGGATAAGGAGTGCTATTTTTGGCTATTACTAAAGAAGATTGTCTAAAACTAGCTCGCGAATCTAATGTTAAATTTATCAGACTGCAGTTTACCGACATTTTAGGAATTTTGAAAAACATATCAATTACTGTTGAGCAATTGGAAAAAGCTTTAAACGGGGAACTAATGTTTGATGGTTCTTCCATTGAAGGTTTTGTCCGTATTGAAGAGTCCGATATGTATTTAAGACCTGATCCTAATACCTTTGTGGTATATCCTTGGCGTTCGTCGGAAGGCGGAGTTGCCAGACTGATGTGTGATGTTTATAACCCGGATGGCACGCCTTTTATCGGCTGTCCTCGTAATACATTGAAAAGAGTGCTTGCCGAAGCTGCAGAGATGGGATACACAATGTATGTTGGTCCGGAATTGGAATTCTTCCTTTTTCATGTTGATGCTGAAGGCAAAGCAACTACTATAACTCATGATAAAGCGGGCTATTTCGATATGGCTCCGGTAGATAGAGGGGAAAACGCCCGCAGAGATATTGTTTTAAATCTGGAAAAGATGGGCTTTGAAATTGAAGCTTCTCATCATGAAGTAGCACCTGGGCAACACGAAATTGATTTTAAGTACTCCAATGCTTTGGATATGGCTGATAAAATGGTGACCTTCAGGATTGTGGTCCGTACTATTGCTCAAAGGCATGGATTGCATGCAACTTTTATGCCAAAACCTATTTTCGGTATAAACGGCTCAGGTATGCACGTCAATCAATCCTTGTTTAAAAACGGTAAAAATGCTTTTTATGATCCCAATGGCCCAATGGAACTATCTGAGATTGCATACAACTATATTGCCGGCATATTGGCCCATACTAAGTATTTTACCGCTATTACCAATCCTACGGTAAACTCTTATAAAAGATTGGTACCCGGCTATGAGGCCCCTTGTTATATAGCCTGGTCAGGCCGCAACAGGAGTCCCCTGATCCGAATTCCTGCTAAGCGTGGTTCCTCAACCCGTATTGAGTTAAGAAGTCCTGATCCCTCCTGCAATCCATATTTAGCTTTGGCAGTCCAGCTTAAAGCAGGTTTGGATGGCATCAAAAAAAAGATGAAGCCTCCGGCTGCAGTGGATTTAAATATTTTTGCCATGGATGACCGGGAAAGGATGGAATTGGGTATTGAGTCACTGCCCAGAGATCTTAACGAAGCTTTGGAATTACTCAGTCAAGACAAGGTTATCCAAGAAGCTTTGGGTGAACATATTTACCATCGTTTTATGGAAGCCAAGCTCAAAGAATATGAAAATTATCGTCTCACTGTTCATCAATGGGAGTTGGATCGGTATTTGGAAACTTATTAGATTCAACTTTTTCAAGATAACAAGGGTCGGTATAAAATTTACACCCTTGTTCTTTTTTCTCCAATCTACAAAATATAAGGAGTATGCATTGTGTTTGTTAGTAAATATAACCAGGTAGCATTTAAGTTTATAGATACTTTCGATTACAATCAGGCTCCGCCGCTGACAATAATAGCCGGGGATGAAGGACTTGGTAAAACAACGCTACTGCGTTATCTTTTCGCTAAACACAGGGATAATATCTCACCGGCAATCTTTGTTGACGCCCAAAAGTATTCGTCAAAATATTCTTTTGCAGCTTGCAAAGGAGACCTAAAGAATTTTCGGCAAAACATGCGTTCGGCCAAGCTATTGCTTTTGGACAATATTAATGCCTTAAAAGGCAAAAACAAAACAATTGAAGAACTGCTTTACACGGTTGATACCGTTCTCTCTCAAGGCGGCAAGATAGTTATGACTTACAGAGGAAAAGATTTTGATGTACATTATCTGGGGGAAAAATTGGCTTCACGTTTGAGAAGCGGCCTGGTACTTCGTCTCAACTCTCCTACAGAAGAGGAGATTAAAAACTTTATTAATTATTACTTAAACACTAACAATTTGGCAGGCAAAAATATTCACGGCTTGGAAGTAAAGGCAAAAAATATGAAACAGGCAATCAATGTAATAAAACAAGCCGGGCAAGCTGCAGAAAACAAACTGACCAAAGAAACGGTCGATAAAGTATTAACTAAAGTTGCTGCTCATCTTGGCGTGGAAGTTAAACGGGTTTTAGGTCCTGATAAAAATCGTAATGTAGTTAAAGCTAGGTATATGACGTTTATATTGCTACATGAAAAATATAATTTTACTTATCCGGAGATTGCCGCTTACTTCAAGAAGAACAGCAGCCAGTTAAAGGCAAAATGCAAAGAACTAAAAGAAAATCAAAAGGAGTTATTTGAAACACTTTGTCAAAAAATATATAATAAGGCATAATAAGCATGTTCTAAGGAGTGACCTTAAACATGGCTACTATTGACAAAATTGCCGTTTTAACCAGCGGCGGAGATGCTCCTGGCATGAATGCCGCCATTAGGGCTGTAGTAAGAAAGGGTATCTATCATAATCTAAAAGTTTTCGGAGTTTATCACGGTTATGAGGGTCTGATAAAAGGCGATATCCGGCCGATGGATTTGGGCTCTGTAGGTGATATTATACATAGGGGAGGAACCATTCTAAGAACGGCCAGAAGTCTCGAAATGTTCAGTGAAGAAGGGCAGCACAAGGCTGCCAGCCAATTAAAAGACAGGGGTATTGGGGCTTTAGTTGTTATAGGCGGGGATGGTTCTTATCGAGGGGCACAAAAACTCGCCCGTTTAGGAATAAATGTTGTTGGTATTCCGGGTACAATTGATAATGATATTGTAGGAACGGATATGACCATTGGTTTTGATACTGCAGTAAATACTGTGATTAATGCTATAAGCAAAATAAGGGATACAGCTACTTCCCATGAAAGAACTTTTCTGGTGGAAGTAATGGGAAGAAATTGCGGTGATATTGCATTAAGGGCGGGGTTGGCCATTGGAGCCGAATCAATCCTAATTCCTGAGATTGAATATGACCTTAAAGAAGTCGGTGAGAAACTGATCCGGGGATTTAAGCGGGGGAAAAATCATAGTATTATTATAGTAGCTGAAGGGGCGGGCAATATTATGGATATTTCTACTCGCCTAAAAGAATATACCGGTTTTGATAATAAAGTGACCATCTTGGGCCATGTGCAAAGGGGAGGGGCACCTACCGCATTTGATTCTGTATTGGCAGCCACTATGGGTGGAAAAGCAATCGATGTAATTCTGGAAGGAAAATCGGAAGTTATGATTTCCCTATGCGATAATAAAATAGTCGATAAGCCTTTACATATCGCCTTTGAGGGCAAGAAACCTTTTCAGCGACATTTATACGATTTGGCTAATGAATTGTCTATATAAATGTCGCTGATGTTTTGAGCGAGGTAGGTTATAATGGAAGAAGTTTTTGCTTTGGATATTGGCACGAGAGTTGTTATAGGACTTATTATGAAAAAGAATGAGCAAGGATTCGAAATTATTGCCAGTGCAAGGGAGGAACATAAACAACGTGCAATGTATGACGGCCAGGTTCATGACGTGGATGAAGTGGCCAGAGCCGTTCTAAAGGTCAAACAGCAACTTGAAGTCAAAACAGGCAAAGAATTAAAAAAGGTTGCAGTAGCTGCGGCCGGTAGGGCTATCCGTACTCAAACAGCTTCTGCAAAAAGAGAAGAAGTTTTTCCAATTGTTTGGGAAAAACCCGATGTTATTGCGCTGGAAATGGAAGCGGTTCAAAACGCGTTGCGCCAAATCGGCGTTGGGCCGGAAAAAAGTTATTTGCACTGTGTAGGCTATAGTACAATTCAACAACAACTTGAAGACTTGACCATTACTTCTCTAATAGGTCAAACCGGCAAAAAAGCAGAAATTACCGTTATAGCCACTTTCTTGCCCAGAACGGTTGTGAATGGTTTAATAGCAGTTTTACAGCGAGTTGGTCTGGAAATGGATACATTAACTTTAGAGCCTATAGCGGCGGGACAAGCTGCCATTCCACCGGACATGAGAAGATTGAATTTGGCTTTGGTGGATATTGGTGCCGGAACTGCAGACATTGCTTTAACTAAAGAAGGCTCATTTTTTGCCTACGGTATGGTGCCGATGGCCGGCGATGAAGTGACAGAAGCCTTGTGCTCCCACTACTTGCTTGAATTTCAGGAAGGGGAAAAAATAAAGAAAAGTTTGTCAGCAGAAAATACTGAGAATATTGAAATCATTAACTTTTTTGGAGATAAATATTTAGTCACTAAAAATGAGGTTTTGGCAGTTATCAAACCTGTTGTTAAAATGTTAGCCGAAAGAGTATGTCAAGAAATAATTTTGCTTAACGGTACCAAACCCCAGGCTATTATTCTGGTGGGAGGAGGCAGTCTGACCCCACTTTTAAGGGAAGCAATAGCCGAAGTGATGGAGATACCCAACGGCAGGGTAGGTATCCAAATCAGAGAACGGTTAAAAAGCATGTTAGGAGAAGAAGAGTCGCTCTACGGTGCTGATGTTGTCACCCCTATCGGAATAGGAATGACCGCCATAAATAATCAAGGTTTACATTATTACTCGGTAAATGTTAATGGATTAAATGTTCCCATTTTTGATCTTCAGCCGGCTACTGTTGCCGATACACTTTTGGCGGCAGGAATCCAACCAAGGTCTATTGTAGCCCGACCTGGTGCTGCTCTGGTCTATGAACTCAATGGAGAAATGAAAATACTTAAAGGGGAATTAGGAAAACCCGCCGAAATTTATGTGAATGGCCAACCTGCTAACTTGGATCAATTTACAAAAGCGGGGGATGTTATTACTTTTGTACCCGGAAAAGCCGGAGATGATGCCAAAGCCAAAATAAAGGATGTTTATTCATTTTCCTATAAAAAGATAAGCTTTAATGGTGAGGAAGAGATCATTTATCCGACTTTCCTGCTTGACGGTAAAGTAGCAAGAGAAGATGAATGGTTAAAGGATGGCAGTAAATTAGTTGTTAAAGAAATAAACACTTTATTTGATTTACTTAAAGTCAAGGGTTATTCTCCAACAAAATTAAAGAAAAGAGTTATCAAGATCAACGGACATGAGCAAGAAATTTCACCGGTTTTGGAAGTCAAAATTAATGGTCAAACAGTAAGTCAAGATTGTATTTTAAAAAATAATGACATAATAGAGGTAAAAGAACGGGAGATAAGGATCAAAGATCTGGATATTTCCGCTGAACCGATGAGATTTTTAGTAAATGGTAGAGAATTTTATTTGCCACCTTATGACAACAAGATCTTCGCTCATGGCAAAGAACTTTCTCCGGATGATTTAGTTGAAGATAATATGGAATTGAGAGTTGAAGGTTTTACTCGTAAACCTATTCTTTCGGAAATCTTTCCATATTTAAATCTGGAAACGAAAGCTATACATGGGGGAAGACTTCAAATGTCCGTAAATGGAAAAAGTGCTGAATTTACGACAGAGTTAAATCCGGGGGATAGTATTTTTG